>QWPO01000034.1 GCA_003669255.1 Planctomycetota bacterium
GATCTCTTGCAGCGGCTCGACGCGGCGCCCGCCGACCGCCTCTCCGCCGACCAGCAGGCGGCCCGCACCCGCCTGCAGCAGATTCAGAAGATGGTGATGAGCCCCGACCAGCAGGCCTTTGACATGGCGGTGGTCGCCGACCAGGTGATGCCGCTGCCCGCCGAGGGCGCGGAGCACGGCGGCGATCATGGGGCCCATGGGCTCAACGACGCCTTCCCTTGGCTCCGGCTCCCCACGGTGATCCCCGGCGGCAACATGTGGGCCAGCACCTACTTCCTGCTCACCGGCTTCCACGCGATCCACGTGGCCGTCGGCCTGCTCGTGTTCGGGATCATGTGCACCTGGACGCTCAACGCAAAGCGGGTCGGGGCCATCGAGAACATCGGCCTCTACTGGCACTTCGTCGATCTCGTGTGGATCTTCCTGTTTCCGCTCATGTACCTGTTCTGAAGGCCCAACCATGTCCGACCACGGCACCCACTCTCACGGCCCCGTCACCCGTTCCGGTGAATCGGCCGACGAGACGTTGCAGCACTCGATCGAGTCTGAGCACGGCGACCACCATGCGCATGGCGGGCTCGGCAAGTACCTGCTCGTATTCCTCGCCCTCTGTGGCCTGACGACGATGTCGTTCTTGACCTACTCGCCCGCCTGGCCGTGGCGGGATCAGCCGCAGGTCGGCTGGACGTTCATGATGGCCGTCTCATGCACGAAGGCGATGCTCGTGATCCTGTTCTTCATGCACGTCTGGTGGGAAGCGAACTGGAAGTACGTGCTCACCATTCCCGCCGCGATGATGGCGCTGTTTCTCGCGATCATGCTGATCCCCGACGTGGGTATGCGGAACCGGATGGTGTCGCAGGAGCGGGCCCTCCACATGGCCCGTGGCTCTGATCTGAAGGTGCTCGAGAAGGCGTCGACCGAGGGCCCGTTCGCGGTCCAGGCGCACTGATCAACGGCGGGCGGTTCCATGCCGCCCGGGAGCGACGAATGTCTCCTCGCGGGAATATTTCGCGCCAGTTCACCATGGATCACATGCACCACCACCACATGGAACAAGCCCCACGCCGTAAGGCGTGGGGTGGTACAGGGGCCGATGCCGCGTCGCGCACGATGCGCCCGACGGCTTACGCCGTTCGGCTTGGACGGGGCGTCGCCACGATTCAGAGCTTCGCCCGCGACGTGTCGGTCGGCGGCTTGCTTGTGCTGATTTCGCTGCTCGTCGGATGCACGAAGCCATCGCCGCCGGGTGTCGCTGAGTCGTCCCGTCCCGCCCCGGTGGCTGGCACCGTGGACGAGACAGCCGTCGACGTGCCGAACCTCGCCGACGTGCCCTTCACGCTTCGCGATCAGACCGGCGCCGAGTTCTCGTCGGAGTCGTTGAAGGGCCGCGTCTGGATGGGGGCGATCTTTTTCGCCAACTGCCCCGGCCCGTGCTTCCGGGAAAACCAGGCGATCGCCGACATCCTTCGGGAGATCGACGACCCAGACTTCATGGTGGTGAGCCTGACCTGCGACCCCGCCAACGACACGCCCGAGGCGCTGGCGACCTACGCGGCGCGGTTCGATGCCGATCCGAAGCGGTGGAAGTTTCTCACGGGCGACCTCAAACTCATCGAGCAGGTGGGGCAGAAGGTGTTCCGGCTGCCGGTGGAACTCGGTGTGCATTCGGAGCGGGGCGTCGTCTTCGATCGGCAGGGGCGACTAAGGGGCGGCTATCACCTGCTCCAGCAGGACCGCGTCGATCTGCTCACGAAATTGATCCGGGAGGTGCTGGCCGAGAAGTCCTCCGCCGCAGACGCTGGAATCGTCCCATGATCGCCCTCATCGCCGATGCCACCGCCGTGGCAGGCGTGCATCCGCTCGCCACCATCAACGCCTTGCTCAACACGGTGGCCACGGTGCTGCTCGTCGTCGGCTGGAGATACATCAAACGAGGCAACGTCCGGGGCCACCGGGCCGCGATGGCCGCGGCCTTCGTCACCTCGGCCGTTTTTCTGGCCTGCTACCTGACGTACCACTATCTGGTCGGGCATGTCCCGTTTCGCGGTGAGGGGGCGGTCCGTCCGGTCTACTTCGCGATCCTCATCTCGCACATCCTCCTCGCTGTGGCGGTGCCGGTGCTGGCGCTGCGGATGTTCTTCCTGGCCTGGAAGGGCCGGTGGGACGCCCACCGCCGCCTGGGCCGGATCACCCTCCCCATCTGGCTCTACGTGTCGGTGACGGGCGTGGTGATCTACCTCATGCTCTACCACTGGTTTCCCGGGCCCTGACGGTCTGCCTACAATGGTTATGAGGTACGGACCATGCGATCAGTGAACGCCGCCCTTCGCCAACTCGTTCCGGTGCTGCTGATCGTGGCGGTGGTCGCCGGCGCCGAAGCCCTCGGTTGCCCCAACTGCAAGGACGCGGTCAATACGTCCGATCCCGACGGGCTCAACGTCGCGCGGGGCTACTTCTATAGCATCCTCCTCATGCTCGCGATGCCCTTCACGCTCGTCAGTTCCTTCGGCGCCTACGTCTGGCGGGAGATGCGGCGGCAGAAGGCGGCCGCTGCTGCCGGCGAGACGCAGGAGCACTCCGCGCCGTGAACGGCCCGGGCGGACGTCGCGACGAGCATGCTCTGCGGCGGGGCCGGGATTCGGGAGCCGATCCTGCCGGCCCACGCAACTTCCTCGCGCCCGGCGAGCGCCGGCGGCTGTTCTGGATCGTGATGCCGGCCGGCATGCTCCTGCTCGCGCTGCTCGGTTGGGTGGAGCGAACCTGGTTCCCTCGGAGCGGTCCTGCGGCGCAGCCGCAGGTCGATACGCGGCTGGAGTCGGTGGCCGGGCCGGCACCCCGCGGCGACGAGGTGCTGATCGAACGGGAGCCCGAGCCTTTCGATGCAGCGCCCGACCCAGACCTGGCTGCCTCGTTGACGTCGCTTGCCCGCGTGCGCGACGCCACCATGTTTCGCGACGCCGACAACGACGCTTGGTTTGAGGTGTGGACGACGCTCCGCGAAGGAGGCCGAGGCGGACTCGCACGGTCTCAGCCGCGCGACGTGAGTTTTCGTGAACTCTTCGGACAGCCGCGATCCTTCCGGGGCCGTCTCGTGCGGATGAAGGGCACGCTCCATCGGGCGGAGCAGCTCGCGGCGCCGCGCAATGACTACGGCATCGACCAGTACTGGCAGTGCTGGATGGAGCCCGCCGGCGGACCGGCATCGCCCGTCGTGATCCAGTGCCTGTCGCTGCCGGAGGGGATGCCAACAGGGATGAACATCCACGAGTCGATCGCGGTGACTGGCTACTTCTTCAAGAACTTCGCCTACAACGCCGCCGACGCGATCCGGGTGGCGCCCGTGATCATGACCCTGGAGCCTTCCTGGAAGCCCGTCGTGACGGCGCCGCGGGGTGGGCTCACGGGGCCCGGCGGTGTGACGCTCGTCGTGGCCGCCTCGGTGGCGGCGGTCGTCGGGGCGACGCTGCTCGGGGTCATCGCGGGCCGCCGCCGTTTCTTCTCGCTGCTGTGGTGTCTGGCTGTCGCCGGTGCCGTGCGGGGGGCCGCGGCTGAAGTCGGGCCGCCCGACAGCCTCGAATCCTTCCTGACGATGAAGGAGATTGCCGCGGAGGATCGCGCGTCGCTGGCGGCCGCCGGTCTGTGGACCGACGACAAGGAGCGGCTGCTCGTCCGCGTGCTCGCGCGGCTGCCGGCACCCCAGCCGCTGGCATCCCGCTGGCGGGCCGCTGCTGCGCCAGTCGCGCCGCGGGGAGAAGCCAACGCGATTGGCGACCGTCTCGTGCTGGTCCGGGGCCGCGCCACGTTCGTGGCCCCGCGCGATCTCCCGGCCGAGATCGCCAAGCTCGCCGGCTGGCCCCGCTACGACGTGGTGCGATTGGTGGACGAGCGGGGCTGCGTGGTCGACGTCGTGGTGCCCCGGGCTCCCGCGGCCTGGGCACGGTGGCGGGCGATCGATGAGCCCGCCGAGGTGGTTGGCCTGCCACTGTCAACCGCGGCGGGGCCCGAGCCTGTGGCCGCCGCTGGCGAGACGAGCTGGCCTGTGGCGCCTCACGATCTCCTCGTCGCGTCCACGGCCGTGGCCTGGCATCCGGCCACGATGCTCGGGCGACTCGGCGTGGACTATGGCCTCTTCGACACGCTCGTGGACGACCGCAAACTCGAGCCGGGCGACACGGCCGCCTTCTGGGCCGTGATGGCGGCAGCCACGCGTTCGTCGCCGGCGGAGATCGCCCGTGCGGCCGGCGGGAAGAGCGACGTGCTCGCCCTCATCGATCCTGCGCAGAAGTGGTTTGCGACCCACCGGGGCGAGCCCGTCGTGATCGACGGCGTGGCGCGGCGGGCCACGCGGATCGCGATCGATGATCCGGCGCGTCGGACAGCCATCGGGGGCGACCACTACTGGGAGCTCGAGGTCTTCGCCGACACGCCCACGATCAAGGTCAACGATCGCATCCAAGACCGCTACCCGATCGTCTGCTGCGTCGCGCAACTCCCAGCCGGCATGCCCACGGGCGAGTCGATCGGCGAACGGGTCCGCGTGCCGGGCTTTGGCTTCAAGCGATACAGCTATCCGCTCAAGGACGTTCTCGTGTCGTCGTCGCAGGGCGACCGCGAGATCAAAGGGGAGCGGATCTCGACGGCGCTTGTGATCGCGCCCTCCGTCGAGTGGCGACGCCCGCCGTCGCCCGCCGGGGTGTCGGACATCCTGTTCGCCGTGCTCGCAGGGATCCTGGGCCTGCTGGTGGTGGCGTTTGTGGTGGGCGGCTGGGCGCGCCGGGGCAATTCCCGGCAGGCCGAACGCCGCCGTCGGGACTCGCTCCCCGACCGCCTGGACCTCCCGGGCGAGTGATCGCGGCCCCCCCTTTGCGCCGCCGCCCGTCTGGCGTCAGATATCGACCCTGCGGTAGCCATGCCGCCCCCCGTTCCACACCCTCCTTCGCTCCTTCGGAACCCCTGCCATGCGACGCGCAAAGATTTCGATCATCGGTGCCGGCAACGTCGGCGCCACCACCGCTCACTGGTGCGCCGCCGCCGAGCTCGGCGACATCGTCCTCCTCGACATCCCCGCCACGGAGGGCATGCCCGCCGGCAAGGCTCTCGACCTCTTCGAGGCCTCTCCGATCGTGGGCTTCGAC
>QWPO01000162.1 GCA_003669255.1 Planctomycetota bacterium
AAACGCTTTCGCCAGTGCCGACCAGGCAGGTCGGGAGGATTGGGGGGGCCGCCGGCCGCCCAAATTGCTACCATTCCGACGGTCACCCGGCGGACCGCACCCCTGCCGCCCCCTCCTTCATCCCCGGATCCACCCGTGTTCCTGCTCGCTGACGCCGCCCCCGCACTCAACGGTCAGATCACGATCAATCACTGGATCGCCTTCGCGATCTTCGTGACGGTGATGCTGGTGCTCGACCTCACCGTCTTTCACAAGAAGTCGCACGAGCCGTCGCTCCGCGAGAGCGCCTTTTGGACCATCTTCTGGTCGGCCCTGGCGCTCGCCTTCAACGGTCTCGTCTGGTGGTGGCTCGGCGGCAAGCCGGCGATCGAGTTTCTCACCGGCTACCTCGTCGAGTGGTCGTTGTCGATGGACAACGTCTTCGTGTTCGCGGTGGTATTCGCCTACTTCGGCGTGCCGCTGAAGTACCAATACCGCGTGCTCTTCTGGGGCATCCTCGGCGCCGTGATCATGCGGCTCACGTTCGTGCTCCTCGGAGCCGAGTTGGTCGAGCGCTACAAGTGGGTGATGTGGCTGTTCGGCGGCTTCCTCGTCTACACGGGCATCAAGCTCGCGTTTGGGGGCGGCGATCACGAGCCGGGTGAGAACGCGATGATCCGCTTCTTCCGCCGGTTCATCCCCGTCTCCAAGGAACAGGCGGGCGACCGGTTCTTCGTCCGCGAGAACGGCAAACTCCTGGCCACGCCGCTGTTCCTCGTGCTGCTCGTCGTCGAGAGCACCGACGTGCTGTTCGCGGTCGACAGCGTGCCGGCGATCCTCGGCGTGGTCTCGCCCGGCACGCACTACATGCGGTTCATCGCCTTCACGTCTAACGTGTTCGCGATCCTCGGACTGCGGGCGCTCTACTTCCTGCTGGCCGGCGTGATGGACCTGTTCCGGTTCCTCAACTACGGCCTCTCGGCGGTGCTCGTGTTCGTGGGCTGCAAGATGATCGCCGAGGCGGCCCGCCACAACGAATGGCTGGCCGCCCAGGGTGGCTGGGACGCCCACGCCAAGGGGCACCTCGTGCATCCAGCGGTGTCGCTCTTGGTTATCGTGGGTCTGATCGGCGCCAGCGTGGCGGCGTCGCTCGCCTTCCCGGAGCGGCGGGATGGCAGCGAGATCGCCGGCGACGGCTCGAAGCCAGGCCATTCGTAACGCACCCGTAGCACAGGTTGGCAACCTGTGCCTTGTTTCCCGCAGGTTGCCAACCTGCGGCTACGTGTTGCTGCGGCGATTGCCTGACGTAGCACAGGTTTTCAACCTGTGCCGCCGAGCGCCAAACTCCGTCGATCAGAGCGCGTCTTCGGTGCGGAGCGTGACCTCGATGAGCCGCTCCATCACCTCGGCGGGCGACTCGTGCGGGAAGTTCGTGAGCACGACCTCCTTCGCATAGAGCTTGCCGATGTAGCGGCGGTGCCTGGCCGCCGCGGTGCGGCTCGCGAGAAAGTCGCGGTGCGCCGAGTTGATCACGATCTCGTTCTTGGTGGAGTCGTAGCGGCTCCGCCAGGGCTGGCCGTGCTCCGCCTCGAGCCGATACCCAGGCAGGCCGCGGCCACCAGCGGCGTCGGCCAGCGGATCATCCACGAACTTGAGCTCGACCTGATCGGTGACCTCGATCTCCCCCTGCCGCGCGATCACGCCCACCGTCACCACGCCCGCCGACGACGAAGCCACACGGCACGACGAACCATCGGTGGCAATCGCCGCCGAGCCCGCCAGGATCCTCCAGGTGAACAGCACACCGGCGGCAAGTGGGATGTCCACGGCATCGCGGGCCGTCGCCGAGAAGAGGCAGGAGTCGCCCGGCTGCCGCCGCGGCGTTCGCGGTGAGATCCGCACGGCGGCGAGCGGCCCGGGGTCGGCTGCCAGCAGCGGCCGCGGCGTCGCACTCCCAGCTTTCCGCGAGCGGCCGTCACCCTCGGCAGGCAGTTCGCCCGCCACGCCGGGCCGGCCCTGGAGCGCCGGCGCCGCCTTTGGGATGTCGAAGAACAGGTATTCCTCAGCCGGGAGGTCGGCGAGCGCCGTTGCAAATGCCTTGTGAACCTGCTTGAGCAGTTGTCGGCTCGCCCGCTCGGCCTCGGCCTGCTCCCGACCCGCCATCGCCTCGCGGATGTCTTCCTCGATCGCGGCCGCAGCCTCGACGAGCGCGTCTAGTGCGGCATCGGGCACGATGCCCGAACGGGTGCCCGGGGCAAGCGTGAGCGGCTCGAAGTCGACGAGTCCCTCCAGCCGCCGATCGGTCCAAGGGGAGTGCTGGAAGGGCAGGAGTTCGGTGACGTCCTTGAGCACGCGGGTGCCGTCCTTGCACACGGCGATGCCGGGCTCGCCCGTGGCCTGCTCGCCTCGGACGTACACCTCGACGTTGATGTCGCCCAGCGGCGTCGGATAGCGGCGCGGGATCTCCAGACGGTCGCCGTCGAATTCCCGGGGCACCACTGGGAGTTGCTTGCGGGAGACGCTGTCGATCACCTCGATCGTGGCGCCCGACCGACGGATGCGGTCGCGGAGCTCGGCCGAGAGGTAGCGAGCGACCTTCTCGCCGGTGACGAGGTTCTTCGTCGCCTCGAGGAGCGGGCCGACGATCACCCGCGTGCCGCCGGTCACCAGGCGACTCTTCACGGGGCGGATCTCGTATCGTCGCTCGCCGCGGACGAGCCGCAGTTCGCGGAGACCGCGGGCGCCGCCCGACACCATCCGCAACTCCTCGCCGAGGCTCCAGAAGGAGAGCAGCCCGATACCAAACTCGCCGTGCACGCCCCGCCGCTGGGCGGCGTCGAGGTGCCGCTTCATCGAGTCGCAGAGGTGTGTCGCAATCCGCTCGAAGTCAGGCTCGCCAGACTCGTCAGACGCCACACCGCGGCCATCATCGGCGACCTCAAGGTAGGTCTTGCCCTGGGCGCGACGGCGGGAGATCCGCACGTGCGTCGCCCCGGCATCGATCGCATTTTCCGTGAACTCGCAGATCGCCTTGAGCGGATGCGTCTGCGAGTGGGCGATGATCGTGATCGCGTTCCACTGGTCGCCGATTCGAAGCGTGCCGGTGGTGGAGGTAGACGTTTTCATGGGCTTGCCAGCGAAGCGTACATCGCCTCGTGGGCGGCCGCCATGGAGTCGGCGGAGTACCGCGATCTGGCGAGGGCGTGGCCATGGCGGCCGAGGCGGCTGGCGTGCGATTCGTCGTCGAGGATGGCGACGATCGCACGGGCGAGGTCGGCAGGGTCACCCGGGGCATGGAGAAGGCCGGCCCGCTCACCGTCGAGGAGCTCAGGGAACGAGCCATGATTCGAGGCCACCACCGGCACGCCGGCGGCGAGAGCCTCGATTGCGGAAAGCCCCTTCGCCTCGGCCCGCGGCGTTGGCAGGGCGAACACGTCAAGCGAGTTGAGCAGGTCGAGCTTCGCCTGCCGGTCGATCTGGCCCAGCCAGCGAAAGCGGTCGGCGACGTGAAGATCACGTGCCAACTCGAGACATGAGGCGATGTAGTCGCGTTCGGTGTCGATCGTCGCGCCGGCCGCCACGACCTCCACGTCGTGCCGCGGCATCACCAGGGGCAGCGCCCGCACGAGCTGATCGAGCCCCTTCTCTGGGCAGCCACGGGCGACGAAGCCCACGACTTTTCGCCCGCCTCGCGCCCGCCTCCGCGCGGAGAGATCGGGCGGCTCGACCGGAAACGCCGCGAGATCGACGCCGTGCGGGATGACGGCGACCTGCTCCGGCGTCACGCCCAGCCGACCTCCCATGAAGCCTGCGTTGAAGCGATTAAAAGCGACGAACCGGTCCACGTCGGCCGCCCGCTCACGGAGCAGGTCGCCGATCCGCGCACGGTGCGGCTCAGGAATCGCATCGATGAACACGTCTTCTCCCGAGAGGCTGCAGACGATCCGCGCCCCGGTCGCATCGCGAATCGACCGTGCGAGACCGAGGAGCAGAACGTTGGAGAGATGGACGACATCGGGCCGCGCGTCGCCGGCGAGCCAACGGGCGAGTTTCGCGACTTCCTTCCGCTGCCGGCCGTGCTCTCCTTCGAGGGTCGAGACGGTGAGCGGCCCAAGATCAGTCGCCCGGGCGCCGCCGGTGCGAGACGACAGCCATTCGAGCAGGGCCCGCGAATCGAGCGGGGCGTCGAGGAACGTGGGCGTGTGCCGAAACAGCGGCACGTGCTCCTGCAGCCAGACGTTCACGCCCCCCATCACGACCGTCTGCTCGGCGACGTTCTCCTCATCGGTGGTCGTGGGCACGAACGCCGGCACGAGGATCGCGTCGCCACCGCGGGCTCGCAACGCCCGCACGAGCGCGTTGTCGTGGAGGCACGAGCCACAGATGCGGCCGCCAGCCCCAGCGGTGATGTGGACGATTTTCATGCCTGACATGGTAGCCGCAGGTTTTTCCTGCGGTGGGCACAGGTTGAAAACCTGTGCTACTCACTCCCGTAGCCGCAGGTTGGCAACCTGCGGGGCACCACCGCCGACATCGCTTCCTGTGCAGGTTACCAACCTGCACCTACGTGGGACCATGCGTCGAACCGTCAACCTGCACCTACGACGGGCGGCCTTCGAGATGGACGAGCACGAGCGCGAGGTCGGCCGGCGTGATGCCGCTCACGCGGCCCGCCTGGCCGAACGTCCGTGGCCGGATGCGGGCCAACTGCTCGCGGGCCTCGGCGCGGAGGTGCCGCACGTTCCCGTAGTCGAAGCCCTCGGGAATCATCCGCTGGGAGTGCTTTCGCTGCCGCTCGATCCGCTCCCGGTCGAGGGCCACATAGCCGGCGTAGCGGATATCGTTCTCGATCTGCACCGCCGCCTCCCGCGACACGGCAGCCAGAGTCGGTGCCGCCTCGACCGCGTGGGTCCAGGTGAACTCCGGCCGCTTGAGCAGGTCGGCGAGCGACGTGCCCTGCACTCGGGTGGCCGCGAGCGCCGCGAGGGTGGCTTCGATCTCGGCCGTCTTGGCGGCCAACCGCTCGACGCGGTGCGGCTCGGCGAGCCCGTGCCGCGCGGCGCGTGGCGTGAGCCGGCGGTCGGCGTTGTCGTGCCGGAGGGCCAGCCGATGCTCCGCGCGGCTGGTGAACATCCGGTAGGGCTCATCCACGCC
>QWPO01000049.1 GCA_003669255.1 Planctomycetota bacterium
CGCGGGCGGACCTGATGACGCAGGGGATGGCCCTCGTCGAGCTCTATCTGCAGGAGCCACCCCCGAAGCGAATCGTCGCCGTCGAGCAGGAGATCATCTGCCCGGTCCACGACAGCCAGGGGGAATACCTGGAAACGCCGCTGGTGGCGGTCGCCGATCTGATCGTCGACACCGACGACGGGCTCCTCGTCCGGGAGTTCAAGACGTCGGCGAGGGCCTATGGGGAGTCGGAGGTCGCCTCGTCGCTCCAGCCCACCTGCTACGTCAACGCCGTTCAGGAAGTCTTTGGCGAGCCAGCGACGGTCGAGTACACGGTGCTGATCAAGACGAAGACCCCGAAGATTCAGCGTCTCCCGGCATCGAGGACCGACGAAGACCTCGGGCGGCTCGGCGAGATCGTCAAAAACGTTGAAAAGGGAGTGCAGGCAGGAATCTTCTATCCCGTCGAATCGGCCATGAACTGCTCTACCTGTCCCTATCGGGGGCCTTGCAGGGAGTGGGGACGGCCAACACTCCCCCGGGAGGAATCGCCCGCCCTGGTGACGCTCGAGGTGGGCTGATGCTCACCGAAATGCACGGCAAAGGGGGCCGGCTCTGCGAGCAGGCGGCGAGCGGGCAGATGCGGTGCCCGCTCCTCATCAGAAGCACGTCGGAGGACGTGATCACCGGCGAGCTCGTCCAGGTGATGCGGACGATCAATCCCCGCTGGTGGCTGGCCGACTTCCTCAACACCGCCCTCGGAGCGAAGCGGTTCCAGCAGCAGGTCTACAGGCGGCTGCGGATCGAGCCCTGGGTGAATCACCGCCCCTACCCCGAGGACCTGCTGCCGTGGAAGGAGGGGAGCACCCAGGTCGACATCGAGGTTTCCTGGGAGAACCCCCCGACGACGGTCTTCGTCGAGGCGAAGTACCAGGCGGAACTCTCCTGGAAGACCTCCAACAGCGGCGGACAACGGGAGTTTCCCGGCGATCAGCTGATCCGGAACATCCGTGTTGGCCTGCACCACTGCGGCTACTTCGCCGGCAAGGGGCTCTTTGAGACGGTGCCAAGGGATTTCGTGGCGATCCTGCTCGCTCCTCGGACGGAGAACCCACTCGTGCGACGGTATCGCCGCGAGGACAAGCTGCGTAAGGCCATTACGCACAGCGAGAGGCTTGTATTCCTGCCCCGGGGGCCTTTTGTGGGGGAGATCGGATATGCGCAGATCAGGGACGTCCTGCGGAGCCGCCGGCGATTCCTGACGCGGGCCGAGAGAGAGGGCGTGGAGGGCCTTGATCAATACTTGGGGTTCAAGAAGAGGCAGATGCCCACGGATTCGCGGCAGAACGGAGATCAGGCATCGTCCTAGTAATCATCGCCCACTGCAATCTCGGCATCTCCCCCCTTTAGTTACCTGATTCGGGAATCTCTGGCCCGTCAGTTGGGGACGCGCTCAGCCCACACGCATCCCGCTCACCTTCCTCAAAATCGCAGCCGGGATCCTTGAGGTGCCGAACAAACCCTCTGCCCTCAAGATCTCTGGCAAGCGGGTGTCCGCACTTCGGGCAGATGTAGTTATTCGCTTCCGCAGTTGATGTCTTCGGCATGTTTTTGTCCTCCGATTAAGCGACACAATCAGACTCTCCAAGCTAAACCATTGCGATACTCACCGCACTGGACAGCTCCTTCTATTTCCGTCGCGGCTTGTCGCACCGCGATGTTCGGCCCACTTGAGAGTTCTAGGATCCGTTAAGTGACCCCCTACGTGCCCTAGACGCTGGTGGAGTGTGCACAGGCAGCTACTCCCGGCAAAACTCTCTTTCCTAGTCGTATACCACCAAGAACTCGCAGATAGAGAGGACTTCACACCACAGAGTCCTATCGCTGGGCTCTCGCATCGCATGGCTCGTTGCTGTTCACGTACGACTACTACCCTCTCGGCCGCATGAACCCCAGAAGCGTTGAAGTAGAACTGGTCGAAGCTGTCGTTGTCCACTTCGCCTTGCAGTGACCGGACGGGAATCACAACCCGATTCGCCTCCGACAACTGGTCACACGGGAAGTCATTGTCGCGGGCGAACGACTCGTGAGCGGCCGGAAATGGCAGTTCGAAGCGGCTCACGAACACCTCACCTCCAGCGGCAGAACGCTTGAGACCAGCGGCGGCCCGTCAGGGCCGTCCGATGAAGCTAATTGTTATGCCTAATCAAGCCAAGACGGGATGCTAGATTTGACTTGGAAAAACAGATCCACCTTGTTCACTCCTGCGGTGTCGATTCCCAGCAGCAGCTTGGCTTTGTAGACAGCCCCAAACCCTTCCGTAGCCTTTTGAACAATTGGATGGATCTTCCTCGCAACCTCAAGCGTGAACTGCTTCTCGAATGCAATTTGGCGACCGCCAAACGTGTTCAGAGGCTTTACTTTTTGAGCATCGGCAAGCGTCAGTGTGCCACCCGTATGGGCGATGGAATGCCTTAACTGCCAAAGAACCCGGAGCTTCTCCACCGCATCTGTAGAGTATGGATTGAACCTCAGTTGATAAGCGGCGAAGTACCTATTCACCCGCTCTGGGTCGTGCCACCCGCTCATTGAGTCAGCGAGTAGGGTGCCGATCGAGTTTGCCCCTGTCCCTCGATGCGCAGCCAATCTCGGCCAATCGATTGCGATATTTGTTTCCTTGGACAACAACTCGAAGAACTTGTTTGTATCAAAGCCAGATAGATATACAGATAAATCGAAGGCTCCAGCAAACAAGTATCTCTGATACGTTTCGAAGTGCCCCATTATTGTTGGCAGTGAAGCTGCCACAAGATGCTGAAGACTGTCTTGGCTGTTCTTGGTGTATTCACCGCTTTTGGCCTTTGGGAAATGCCGTCCACAAAGATCGATCGCGCTTTTTGCTTCGATCGTGTACTTGAGAAATGCGCTAGCGGGGGACTCCAAGTAGTCGTCGTGACTAACGTGGGCATTTGTTGCCTCGGTCAAGTATTGATGAAAGTCCTTTACTGCATTAGCCATCGACGACCTCCGTAGGCGTAGCTTGTACTTATACTGTGTTTCCGACCAACTACTTTTGCGAGGTATCACGCCAAGGTGTCGGCGGGCAAATCCCCGTCAAGTCGTTGACGGGCCTTGAGTTCCGTCGAAGACCCGATAGATGAGTTGGGTGCTTGACGCCTTCGTCAGTATATCCGCCCTTCCAAAACCACCACAATTGGTGGTCCCACCCTCCGGCGCGAGGGGCCAGTCGCCCTAATTTCTGCCATGATTCCACGGGGCTTCGGCTTGGATCGCTATGGGCGGCATGCGTTTACCGCCGGGCTCAAATCTCCTCCGACCCAGCTACCCTTTCTGCCCGTGTCGCTGTTAGCCGGGGCATCGTCCTCGCCCTCAACGCGGGAAAGGGAGCCCGTTGAGTGCCCCCGGCGGCACATCGCCCCGGATCACTTTCGCCACGATTCTCTCCCGTTTCGATCCCACGTGAGGATGACGCCCCATCATCCCCGTCAGGGAGATCGAACCGATGCGAAGACTCTGGATGCCCGCCGAACGGAGCCATGTCCTCGAACGCTACAGCCAGGACGGCCCGGCTGGGCTCGCCTCCCAACTCGGCCGAAGCGTGGATTCTGTCACCAGCTTTGCGAGGCGTTACGGCCAGAAATCGCTCCGATCCCGGGAGCGACAGGCGGCGTCACGATCCCGGGGCTCCTCGTCACTGAACACCCGATTCTTCGACGAACCTAGCCGTCACGGAGCCTTTGTGCTCGGGGTCATCTGGGCCTGCGGGAGCATCAAGACCAAGCATGAAAAAGTCCTGCGGCTGGTCGTCCCCAGGGATCGGAGGAACGTGCTCGATCGAGTCCTCGAACTGATGAGCAGCAAGCACCTGATCCAGACCTACGACGAGAGAAACGTGCTGGAGCTCTGCAACTCTCACCTAGTGAGCACATTCCTCGACCGTTTCGGGCATCCGCCGGCCAGCAGCGCCGATCCCGATCTGCCATGGATCGGATCGGAGTTCGTGCCGATGTTCGCGAATGGTCATCTCCAAGCGACCGGCGGCCGGAGCGAAACGTACGTTTCCCTACGAGGCCACGAGGCCGTCATGCCGTGGCTCGCTGGGGAAATCCGCAGCCAGACCAAGGCCGGTCCACCCACGGAGGAGCGTCTCGGAAAACGCCTCACGATCCGCTGGCAATCCCCACCCGATGTGGCGGGTATTGGAAGATGGCTCGACGGCGCGCTCTGACCCACTTCCGGCAGATCGCCTCCCTACGATGGCGACCGAGTGCCCAGGCTCCAATGGGCATCAGGAGCATCACGTGCCATCCAAGCCATCCCGAGCCATCAAGCCCCCTGCCCTGCCAGTCAGCACCCGCCCCGACGCCGACAGACGGCTCAGGCAAGCCGATCGAATCGCCAGGGTGCTGCGGGTGCTCCAACTGATCCAGCGGCCGGGGAGATGGGACACCGCAGCGATCGCCAGGGAGATCGAGTGCTCGGTGCGGACGGTGTACCGGGACCTGGCAGTCCTCGAACTGGCGGGAGTGCCCTGGTCGTTCGACAGAGAGACGGCGAGCTACAAAGTCCGCCCCGACTTTCAGTTTCCGATCCTGAACCTCACCGACGACGAATTGCTCGGCCAGGCCACCGCCACAGCGACATCAAAAGCTTCGGGGCTCGACGTCTCGAAGGGCGCCAGAGCCACGACGGAAAAGCTGGCGACCAAGGCCGGCGGAAAGTCGGAGACGATTCTCCGGGAGGCACAGCAGTTTACGGAGGTGCTCGATCTCAAGCTCGCCGATCACAGCCGGCACCTCGACGTGATCCGGACGGTGCAGTGGGCATTGATCCAGCGGAAGCAGTTGGTCGGTCTCTACGAAAGCCCCTACGAAGCCCGGCCGGTGAAGCTCGCCCTCCATCCGTATCGGCTGTGCCTCATCAAGAGTGCCTGGTACGTGATCGCCCGACCCACGACTGAAGATACTCCCCGGACGTACAGGATCGTGCGGTTCAAGTCGCTGCGGATGAGCGACCATGCAGCCGCGATCCCCGCCGACTTCGATCTCCGGGACTATCTGGGAAACGCCTGGGGGGTGTTTCGGGGGAACAAGTCCCACGAGGTCGAAGTGCAGTTCACGAAGGATGCGGCC
>QWPO01000038.1 GCA_003669255.1 Planctomycetota bacterium
GGGCGGTCATCGGGATGGGGGTGTTGGCGTACAAATTGGGCGCCTCGCGGGTGATCTCCTCCGCCACCGACCGTTCCGCCTGCTTGAACGCGTCGGTGGGCCGCTCGTTGCCGATCACCGACTCGCCGTTGATCGTGGTCGGATAGTTTTCCGACTGCGTGTAGCCGATGCGGATGCCCTCCTCCACCAACGCGTTGTAACGCTCGGTGAGCTGCTTGATCTTGTCCTCGCGCCGCTGCAGTTCGCCGTTGAGGCGGGCGCGTTCGCGGCCGATGGCCGCGCGGCGATCGGCGTCGAGGTCGCGGTCGACTTTCTCGCGGGCCCGGATCGTGGCCTCGCGGATCTTCATGTCGATCTGGGCGAGCAGTCGCTGCCGGGCCCCGGCGTCGAGTCCGCCCTGCGGGCTGTCAAGCTCGCGACGCAGTTCCTTGAGGTCTTCGCGGGCCTGCTCCGGATTGCTGGCGATCAGTTGCCGTGCCGCCCGCAACTTGACCGCGGCCTCCTGCTCCATCATCTCCGCCTGCACGCGGCGGTTCTTCTCCACGTCGGCGATTTCACCGTCGGATTCGTTCAACATCGAGTCTGGCGGCAGCGAGTCGTCGACTTCCGCCACCTGACGCCGGGCGACGAGCCGCACCAGCGCAGCCTCGGGATTGTCGGGGTCGCGCCGCAGCGAAGCATCGGCAAGCCGCACCGCCGAGGCGTGCGCACCAGAGGCCTCCGCCTGCCGCGACAGGGCGGCCAAGGTGGCCGCCTCGCCGCGAATCACGCGGCGGGCCACGTCCAGGCCCTCGCGTCCCAGGAGCGGCAGAAACACGCCGTCGCTGGGCGAAGCGTTGTGGGCCAATTCCGCGAGGTAGGCGTTCTCGTCCCGGGGAGTGGCGGAGGGGATGGTGACCGTCGCCGTGAAGCGTTCGTCGCCGCGCACGAACGTGGCCTCGAGTCTGGCCGTCTCCAGGCGGCCTTCGAGGAGCATCACCGCGTCGCGGTCGGCCCGCAGTGGCGGCAGCCGTCCAGGGAGCATCCGCAGCGTGCCGTCCGCTGCGGCCGACGACAGGGCGACGTCCAGCGGCCAGGCCACCGGGGCGATCGCAAGGGCTCCGAGAGCGGCCCCCACCTGCTTGGCGTCGTACTCGCCCTCGGGCATCAGGAAGGCCCCGCCCGTGCCGCTGGCAAGTGCTGCCAGGCAGGGCCAATTGACCTGCGGGCCGATGCCGATGCTCGAGACCGTGATCCGTCGGCCGCGGAGCAGGTCGAGCACGCGGGTGAACTCGGCTGCATCGACGCCGATCAGCCCCGGACCGTCCCCGATGTAGACGATCGCCAGCGGGCCTTTCCCGCCCGGCAGCCGTTCTGCGGCCTGCTCCAGGGCGAGCACGATGTCGGTCGATCCCAGTGGCGTCCGCGCATCCAGATCGTGGGCAGCCGAGCGCATTGCCTCGTCGCCGGCAGCGTGGAATTTTTCCGTCAGGGGCGTGAAGCCGACGTCAACCGCTGCCAAGCCGAAGCGATCGCCCTTGCGGCCCTTCTCCACGAGGCCGGCAGCGGCGTCGAGGCTACGTCGCCGGTATTCACCCGTCTGGCTGGCCGAGGTGTCGACGAGCACCATGATGTGCGCCGCCGGCACGGCCCCCTGGGCCGGAGCCTCGACCCGCAGGCCCACGGCCGTGACCTGAGTCCTGGTTGCGGCTGCCGGGCATGACTCCACGAACGTCGCCGAAACCGGCGCCTCTGCGGCCGCGGCAGGCAGTCCTGCGGACAGCATGGCGATCCCCAGGAGGATGGCGGGGAAGCGATAGGCTGGCGGGTGCATGGGGATGCTCCGGTGGCGGGGAAAGCGATGCCGCGCAAGTCCCAAGCATATTTGGCCGACCGTGAAGTCGCCAACGTCGGTCTGCTCGGAAGGAACGCGTTTTTTGCCTCTTTTGGCCGGTCTGTCGGCGCGGTTTTCAGGGTTGGAGCGGGCGGAGGCAATCGCGATAATCCCAGGCAGGAGAGGCGACCGTCGTGGCGCCAACTCCCCGCACGTCGAGGCCGCCATGTCGCCAGGCACCCCCCCCCGCCGAGCCGTCGCTCAGACTCTGTGCTGCGCCTGTGCGGTTGCGGTTTTGCACGGCACCTGGGTCGCGGTTGCGGTGCGAGCCGATCAGCCCGTCGTGCCGGCCGAGACGGGGCGGCAGTTCACTCCCGAGGAACGCACGAACATCACCGTGTACGAGTCGGTGAACCGCAGCGTGGTGAACATCAACACCAAGGCCACCGTGGCCACCGGACTGTTCCTCATGGAGGTTCCGTCCGAGGGGGCCGGTTCCGGGATCGTGCTCGACAAGCAAGGGCATGTACTCACGAATTTCCATGTCGTGGACGGCGCCCGTGAGATTCAGGTCGTGCTGTTCGATGGTTCTGCGCACACGGCACGCATCGTGGGCATCGACCCGGCCACCGACGTCGCCGTGATCCGCGTCGAGGCCCCGGAAACGCTGCTCCAACCGGTGCAGTTCGGCTCGTCGAACGACCTCCGGGTGGGGCAGCGCGTGTTCGCGATCGGCAATCCCTTCGGCCTAGAGCGGACGCTGACCACGGGAATCATCTCCAGCCTGAACCGGTCGCTGCCCACGCGGACGGGCCGCACCATCAAGTCGATCATCCAGACCGACGCGGCGATCAACCCGGGAAATTCCGGCGGGCCTCTCGTCGACAGCGGCAGCCATCTGATCGGCATGACAACCGCCATCGCCAGCCGTACCGGCCAGAGCGCGGGAGTGGGGTTCGCCATCCCTGTGGGCACACTGAGCCGGATCGTGCCGCAACTCATCCAGCGCGGAAAGGTGGTCCGGCCCGATGCAGGCATCGCCCGCGTCTATCAGTCGGACGCGGGGTTGGTGGTGGCCGAGTTGGCCCCGGAGGGGCCTGCCGAGCGGGCCGGCATGCGCGGATTCCGCGTCATCCGCGAGCGGAAGCGGCAGGGGCCGTTCACCGTGGAGACGGCGCGGGTCGACCGGGCCGGTGCGGATGTGATCGTGGCAGTGGCTGGGCAAGCGGTGCGGACTGCGGACGATTTTCTGTCGGCCGTGGAGTCGCGAAATCCGGGCGATCAAGTGCTGATCACGGTCAGCCGCGAGGGGCACAAACTCGACGTGCCGGTGGTTTTGGACGCTGAAAAATAGCCTCCTGCGGCGTTTTTTGGGCACCGCGACCTGCCGCCTCATGACCTCCGTAGGACTGGAATCCGCCCCCCGCGGATGCCGATGAATGGCGGCCCCAAAAATTCACCAGGCTCGGCTTCCGGGGCAGTTGACCGTGAAGTCAGTGCTGCTACACTTGGGGGCTCGCATCGACGAATCCTCGGATTCGACGCGGCGACATGATCCTTGGCAATTCGGCAGTTGATCTCTTTTGGTTTCGGCCGGCACGCGATCGTGACCGGCTACCGATCGGGGTCGTGTTTCGCCCCGTCGCTTCGGCGACGTTGGGTGGAGCCACGCTCCGGTCGGGAACCATTTATTCACAGACAGATCGAATCTCTTCCGAGATTCCGGAACATCATCGTCGGGAAGCGAAAGCGATCCGGCACTGACGAACCAATCAAGTGAAGGGTTTGATTCTGGCTCAGAGTGAACGTTGGCGGCGTGGATTAGGCATGCAAGTCGAGCGAGAACCGTAGCAATACGGGGACAGCGGCGAAAGGGACAGTAATGTGTAGGTACCTACCCCGAGGTCTGGGATAGCTGCGGGAAACTGCAGGTAATACCGGATAATGTCTTCGGACCAAAGGTGTGATTCCACCTTGGGAGGGGCCTGCATCCTATTAGCTAGTTGGAGAGGTAACGGCTCACCAAGGCAACGATGGGTAGCGGGTGTGAGAGCACGACCCGCGTCATTGGGACTGAGATACTGCCCAGACACCTACGGGTGGCTGCAGTCGAGGATCTTCGGCAATGGGCGAAAGCCTGACCGAGCGACGCCGCGTGTGGGATGAAGGCCTTCGGGTTGTAAACCACTGTCGTAGGGGAGGAAGTGCAGGGGGGTTCTCCCCTCTGTTTGACCTATCCTAGGAGGAAGTACGGGCTAAGTTCGTGCCAGCAGCCGCGGTAAGACGAACCGTACAAACGTTACTCGGAATTACTGGGCTTAAAGGGTGCGTAGGCTGCGCGGAAAGTTGGGTGTGAAAGCCCTCAGCTCAACTGGGGAATTGCACTCAAAACTACCGTGCTCGAGGGAGACAGAGGTAAGCGGAACTCAAGGTGGAGCGGTGAAATGCGTTGATATCTTGAGGAACACCGGTGGCGAAGGCGGCTTACTGGGTCTTTTCTGACGCTGAGGCACGAAAGCTAAGGTAGCAAACGGGATTAGATACCCCGGTAGTCTTAGCTGTAAACGATGAGCACTTGATTGAAGGGTCCTCCATAGCCTTTCAGTCGTAGCGAAAGTGTTAAGTGCTCCGCCTGGGGAGTATGGTCGCAAGGCTGAAACTCAAAGAAATTGACGGGGGCTCACACAAGCGGTGGAGGATGTGGCTTAATTCGAGGCTACGCGAAGAACCTTATCCTAGTCTTGACATGCTTGGATTAACCCTGTGAAAGCAGGGCCACGCCTTCGGGTGGAACAAGCACAGGTGCTGCATGGCTGTCGTCAGCTCGTGTCGTGAGATGTCGCGTTAAGTCGCTTAACGAGCGAAACCCTTGTCACTAGTTGCCAGCACGTAATGGTGGGGACTCTAGTGAGACCGCCGGTGTTAAACCGGAGGAAGGTGGGGATGACGTCAAGTCCTCATGGCCCTTATGACTAGGGCTGCACACGTCCTACAATGGCACGCACAAAGGGATGCAAACTCGTGAGAGCCAGCAAATCCCAAAAAACGTGCCCTAGTTCGGATTGCAGGCTGCAACTCGCCTGCATGAAGCTGGAATCGCTAGTAATCGCGGGTCAGCATACCGCGGTGAATGTGTTCCTGAGCCTTGTACACACCGCCCGTCAAGCCACGAAAGTGGGGGGCATCCGAAGTCGCTGAGGTAACCGCAAGGAGCCAGGCGCCTAAGATGAACTCTGCGATTGGGACTAAGTCGTAACAAGGTAGCCGTAGGGGAACCTGCGGCTGGATCACCTCCTTTCTAAAGGAAAC
>QWPO01000014.1 GCA_003669255.1 Planctomycetota bacterium
CAACCTGTGCTACGAGAGGCAGCGAGGGGCTGCCCGTGCCCGGGAGCCGGCGTTGCTTTCTCCGCGAAGCCACGACCAATCCGCCTGCGGCGGATCGGTGCCCGGCGAAGCGGAGAAAGCATCGAGCGAGCGGAGGGCAGGATGCCCGTAGTGAGCGTCCGGCGACGGGCATGGGTAGCTCCGAGCCTCATGCGAACCGGGAAGGCACACAGGTTGACAACCTGTGCTACGAGAGGCACACAGGTTGACAACCTGTGCTACGAGGGACCGTGAGCTGGCGCGGGATCCAGGTGCAGGTTGACAACCTGCACCTACGTGGGGAGCTTCGAGCCAGGCCAGACGCGGATCGCGTCCACGACTGTGGCGGCGAGCGTGCGGGAGTCGACGACCGACCGCTCCCAGAGTCGCCAGAGATCGGCGGCGGCGGCTGGTCGCCGACCGACCGCACCGATCGCGGCACCGAGACGGCGCAGGGGCGACTGCGGTGCCGACAGCGCTGCCACCTCGCCGGGCAGCGTCTCGCGGGCGTCGTCGGAGATCACGCGGACTGCCGCGCACGGCAGCCCGGCCGCGGCCGCCACCTCGGCGACCGCAAAGGTCTCCATGTCAACGAGTTCGCTGCCGGTTCGCGCCGCGAGACGGCGTTTCATCTCGATAGTGGCGGCCACGGCATCCACCGTCACGATTGTCAGTGGCGCACTCGCCGTCGGGCCCGACGGTGACGCGAGGGTGATCGGTTGGGTCGCGTTGTCCAGCACCGCCACGTTGGGGCGAACAGCGACACCCCGCTGCACCGTGGGATCGAGACCGCCGGCGAACCCGGCCGAGATGATCAGTCTCGGGTGGTGGCCGTCGATGAGCTGGCGGGCGGCTGCGGCGGCCGCGACGCGGCCCACGCCGGAGATGCACCAGGCGATCCGCCTGCCGGCGACGGTGCCGGTGGAGAATGCGAACTGTGCTCCGCGGGTCTCGCGACGATCTTCGACCAGCCGCTCGAAGGCATCGGCCTCCACGGACAGGGCGAAGACGATGCCAACGTCGACGGCAGACGACGGAACGCGAGCAGTGTCACTGACGGCGGGAGGAGGCATGGCGACGGAGTCCTCGCCCCGCTCACCACCACGAGGCGCAGCGATGCAGGAAGGCGACCGGGTTCCACCAGCATAGCCGTGATTCGTCGTGGCCGGCGGCACAGTCGCAGGGCTCGACGGGCACCATCTTCACCTCGTACTTCGGCACCCGCTCGACCTTCTCGGGGCCGTCGACCTTGTAGAACTTCTTCTTGACGATCACGTCGCCGCACGGTGGATGGCAGCGGCACTCGGGTGGCGGCGCGTGCCACGGGTCGCGACCACGGACGCAGGCGTATTCGCACTTCATCGAGTAAACGGGCTTTGACGACTTCTTCTCGTCCCAGGTGCCACTGCAGGCCGGGATGCACTCCCGGCAGCCGCCGGTGCATCCCGTGCAGCCAGCGCGGGCGCGGCTCGTCGCCACGGCCGCCCCGGCGAGCGTGGCGAGCAGGGCGATGGCACGTATGTAGTTCGTAGTGCGTCGCATGAGAACGTCTCCGTGCGGCCGAGGATTAGAAGTCGAACGCGAGCCGGGTGCCGAAGCCGTGGATGCAGCCGCTGCCGTCGTAGCTGGGTCCCGGAACAATGCTTCCATCTTTTTGCTTCTTGAACGGCGTGCTCGAGAAGTCGCGGTAGGTGAAGTCGTAGTTGAAGTAGACGCGGGCGTTGGGGTTGAGCAGCCAGTTGAGGCCGAGCGTGCAGCCGTTGAGCACGCCACCGTTCACTTCGCCGTCGCTCAGGCAGAGGTAGTTGTAGCGCACGCCCAGCTGCCAGGCACCCTCGCTCACGCTCAGCCTCCGCCCCGAGCCACCGCCGCGAACGGCGTAGAAGTTGTTGTGCGGAACAGGGCGGTCGAAGCGGTATTCGATCTTGGAGTAGGTGCGGCTTTCGCCGGTGAGGAAATAGAGCACTTCCGCATAGCCGCTCTGAAAGTAGACCGTGCCCACCTTGGTGCCCGGGGCAGGCTGGTAGCCGTTGGTCACCAGCGGGCCGGCGCTCGTGGTGCTGGCGTTGTAGAGCCAGGAGCCGAAGTACTCCGATTGGAACGACCACGGCCCGTTGTTGCCGACGAACTCCAGCCCGATCATGTTCTGCCACGAGCCCTGGAGCAGGCCGGCGTCGGCGTAGATCGAGTTGAGCGGGCCGGGCGGGCCGTTGCGAATCGAGCCGCGGCTTCGGAACCGCACCGCGTTGATCGGGTCGCCGGTGGGCAGGCCCGTTTCGTTGTCGAACGACGTGTACTGCCGCCGCGGCTCCATCGTCCGGCCGGAGATGGCGAGGTGGAGCAGTTTGCGGCCTTCGTCCTCGAACACCGGAAGAAAAACCAGCCGGCCGACCGTCATGCTGCCGCCGCTGGAGTTGTTGAAGCCGAACGGATTGGTGGTGTTCTTGAACTCGCCGACCTGCCAGGCGATGTCACCCTCCTCGTTGCTGTTGAGGATCTGAATGCCGGGTAGAAAGCCGTTATTGAAGGGGCCCTCGAAGGCGTCTTGGCTGAACGACCGCTCCATGAAGTTGAGCCAGCGGCTGCTCGTGAGATGCTCGTAGCCGAAGGGGTCTTTTTGGTTGCCGACGCGGACCGTGCCCAGGATGGGGATCTCCCGAAGCTGAAGCCAGAGGTCGGTGACGGCGGTCAGCGGGCCGGCGTCACGTTCCGTGGGGTAGGTCTCGTTGTTGACATTGATCTGATTGACGAAGTCGTATTCCGCCGCCCAGTCGTAGAACTCGTACATCCGCCCCTCCATGCGGAACCGGGCACGGCGGAAGGCGACGGTGTCGGCGAGTGCCGGATCGAGGCCACCCTTGTTCGGCGCCTGATTGCCGGGGCCGGGCCCGGCCGTGAAGGCGACGGCATCGACCTGCGTGCGACCGCCGATCTTGATTCTGAAGTCTTTCTGCTTCGACTCGGCGTGATAGCCCGCCGCCCACTTCGAGCTGAGGTTCGTATCGCTGCCGATCTCGTACGGTTCCGGCGGCTTCTTCTCGTCGGTTTTGGCGTCCTTGTCCGTCTGCGAATCCTTTTTGTCAGGTTCCTTGTCGGGGTTCGTAGCCTCAGCACCTTTGGCAGCCTCCGCGGACGGAGCGGGCAGCGGTTCGGCCGCCTTCTGAGTTTCGAGTTCCTGGATGCGCTGCTCGAGCGCCGTCATCCGTTGGCGGTCCGCCTCGACGGCTTCGGAGACCTCGGCGAGCGAGCCAAACTCCGCCGCCACGCTTGGAATCGCGAGCGGAGCCGCATCGCTCGTGTCGGCCACGACGAAGATCGCATCCGCGGCCCAGCCCAGGGCCGGCGTCGCGACGAAGGTGATCGCGGTCAGCAGAATCGTGAGTCGGAAGTGGCGAAAAACACCCACGAGTCTGTCTGCCTTGCCCAGATTGCCGGATCGCAGGATCCGTTCATCTTCATGCAATCGCTACCACCCTCTTCATCGGCAAGGTCAATGAACCTCGTGAGTGTGGCGGTTCTGCAAGTAGTCAGCGGGCGGCAGGCTGGGCTGTTTGGCTGGCCAGGGCAGGCCGCTCGCTGTGAAGGGAACGCAGCACGGACGGAGAGGCGGCGGGAAACCGCACCGTGACCGTGGTTCCCTCGCCGACCCTGCTGGCGATCCCGATCGTGCCCCCGCACGAGTCCGCGATCGATCGGCAGATCGAGAGCCCCAGGCCCCCGCTCCTGATTCCCGAACCGTGAGTCCGCGCCGGGTCGGCCTTGAAGAATCGATCAAAGACGTGTTCGAGATCGCGGGGAGCGATCCCCATGCCGGTATCCGCCACCTCAAGGGTCACTGTCTCACCAGCGGCGACGGTCCGCACGTCGACGGCACCACCCGAGGGCGTGAAGCGGATGGCGTTGTCGAGCAGGTTGCTCAGCAGGCGACGCAGATCGACGGGGTTTGCGAGTGTCTCGGCGGGCTGATCGGCCGAGATGGTGAGCGTGATCCCTCGCTCCTCGGCAACCCCAGAGAACATCGCCACCGCCTGTCGGGCAACCAGCGTGAGATCGATGACCAGGTGATCGTGTGGCTCCGCGGGATTTCCCGACTCCGCCAGCAGAAGCATGTCGTTGGCAACCTTCGAGAGGTGTCGCGCTGCGTCGAGCATGTCGGAGAGCGTCTCCTGCTGGTCGAGTGGCAGGTCGTCGCGGGCCAGCGCCACCTCCATCGAACTCTGTAGGGCGGCGAGGGGGCCGCGAAGCTCGTGCGCCGCGTCGGCGACGAACTGCTCCTGCTTGTCGACGTGCTGAGCCACCGAGTCGAGCAGGCCGTTGATGGTGCGGGCGAGCAGGTCGAGTTCGTCGCTTGTGCCGCGGACCGGCAGGCGATCGCCCAGGCGGCTTGGGCTGAGCCGCTCGGCGGTACGGAGCATCGCCCCCATCGGTTGTGTGGCCCGGCCGGCGAGCCAGTAGGCGGCGAACGGGGTGATCAGCGAAAGCCCGAGGCCCATCCCCGTCAGCAGGCGAATCAGGCCAGCGAGACTGTTATCGAGCCCCGTCGTGTAGGTGCCCACCCGCACGAGATAGGACGGTCCGGAGTCGCGATCAATGCGATTGCGGACGTAGCGGTAGTGGCCAACCTGGCGGACCACTTCCACCTGTTTGACGTCCTTGGGAGGGTAGTTCAAAACATCCGCGGGGCAGTGGTCGCTCTTCCAAACAGTCGCGCCGTCGGGGGTGAGGAGATGGAGAAACCAGCCCCGCTCCTCGTGGCTGGCGGCTTTGCGGCGGAGTTCCGCCACGAGCGGTGCCGCATCTCCGCTGAGTTCCTGCACGGCCAGAGCGATCTCACGAGAGGCGGCACGGAGTTCCGCATCGCAGTCGGCGTAGAGTGCCGAGCGGGCGGAGAACCGCACGATGAGCAGCGTGACCGTCGTGAGCAGGATCACGACGGCCGTATTCCAGAGCGTCAGCCTGGTGCGGAGCGACGTGGCGCGAATCCACTCAATCAGTGGCGAGTGCATAGCCGCGGCCCCGGATCGTTTGGATCATCGATGCGTCGCGGCCCTTGTCGATCTTGCCGCGGAGCCGGTTGATGTGGACCTCGATCACGTTGGTGGGGCCGTCCCAGTCGAAGCCCCAGACGTGCTCGCAGAGCATCTTGCGGGTCACAACCTGTCCTTGGAACCGCATCAGCAGTTCCAGGATGTTGAACTCCGTGGGCGTGAGATCGACGGGCCTGTCATCGAGGGTTGCCCGGCGGTTGGCGAGGCTCAGGTGCAGACGTCCGGCGGCGAGCGTCATGGCCGGCTTGTCTCCGGCCCGGCGGTGCACGGCCTCGATCCGCGCCAGCAACTCGTCCATCGCGAACGGCTTGACGAGATAGTCGTCGGCGCCCGCCTCGAAGGCCTGCAGTTTCTCGCCGACAAGGCCTCGCGCCGTGAGCACGATCACGGGGGTGCGGACCCCGCCAGCCCGCGCCGCCTTGAGCACCGAGAGGCCGTCTTCCCCCGGCAGCATGAGGTCGAGGATCACCAAGTCGCTGGCGATCAACGCCTCCTTGCCTGCCACGGAGCCGTCCGGAAACCACCGGCACTGATGGCCGGCGGCCGAGACCGCCGCGCTGACCGCCTTGGCGATGATCGGATCGTCCTCGACGATGGCAACTTGCATCCGGCTTCTCCACGGAAGGGCGATCTGCCGCCCTCACCTCCTGGAAGTTTCTAGGATACCGTCTGCCCGGCGTCCGGGCGCTATTCCCACTCGATCGTGGCGGGTGGCTTCGAGGAAATGTCGTACACCACGCGGTTCACCCCCCGGACCTCATTGATCACGCGGGTGGAGATCCGGGCGAGCAGGTCGTAGGGGAGATGGCTCCAGTCGGCCGTCATGAAGTCCTCCGTTTCGACCGCGCGGACGGCGAGGGTGTCTTCATAGGTGCGGGCGTCGCCCATGACGCCGACGCTCTGCACGGGTAGGAGCACGGCAAAGGCCTGTGACACCTTCCGCATCAACCCGGCGCGGTCGAGTTCCTCCAGCACGATGGCGTCGGCGTCGCGAAGCGTGTCGAGCCGGGGTTTTGTGACCTCGCCGAGGCAGCGGACGGCGAGGCCGGGGCCGGGGAACGGATGCCGCCAGACGATCCGCTCCGGTAGGCCAAGCTGCAGCCCCAACTGCCGCACTTCGTCTTTGAAGAGGTCGCGGAGGGGTTCGATGAGTTCGAACTGGAGGTCGTCGGGTAGGCCGCCGACGTTGTGATGAAGCTTGATGGTGGCCGCTGGGCCGTCGGCCGCCGCGCCGCTCTCGATGACGTCGGGATAGAGCGTGCCCTGGGCGAGGAACCGGGCGTCCTTCACCTTGGCT
This sequence comes from Planctomycetota bacterium, assembly GCA_003669255.1. GTDB lineage: Bacteria > Planctomycetota > Planctomycetia > Pirellulales > UBA1268 > QWPN01. The sequence goes on from QWPO01000014.1 coordinate 6,364, forward strand.
GCCTCCGCCGCGAAACAGTCGACGAACGCCTTGCCGATCCGTCGTCGCTTCTCCTGCGGATCCGTCACGCCCGCGAGCACGCCCAGGAACAGATCCTCGGCCGCCACCACGTGGAGGTCGGTCTTGAAGTGCCCGGTGAACTCCTCGATCACCGTCGCAGCTTCGCCCTTGCGCAGCAGTCCGTTGTCGACGAGGATGCAGGAGAGTTGGTCGCCAATCGCCCTGCTGAGCAGAGCGGCCACGACCGCCGAGTCGACGCCTCCCGACAGCCCGCAGATCACACGGTCGCCGCCGACGCGGCGGCGGACATCGGCGATCATCGACTCAGCGAAATCGTCGAGTCGCCAGGTGCCGCTGCAGCCGCAGGCCTTGCTGAGAAAGTTGGCAAGGATCGTGCCACCTGCCGGCGTGTGGGTCACCTCGGGATGGAACTGCAGCCCGAAGACGGGGAGCGACTTGTGGCGGACGGCGGCGAATGGGCAGGTGGCCGTGCGGGCCAGCGGCACGAACTCTGCGGCGATGCCGTCGACCTGGTCGCCGTGGCTCATCCAGACCTCGGTCCGCGCGGGCACGCCCGCGAACAGCGTGTCGGCCTCTACGACGTCGCACTCCGACCGTCCGTATTCCCGCGCCGCGGCCCGGCCGACACGGCCGCCGAGCGCGTCGCAGGCGAGTTGCATGCCGTAGCAGATGCCGAGCACCGGGATGCCGAGGCGGAAGATCGCCGGATCGCACCGCGGCGCGGCTTCGTCGTACACGCTCGCCGGGCCGCCCGAGAGGATGATGCCCCGCGGGGCCAGTTCGCGGATCCGTGCCGCGGTGATGTCGTGGCGGACGATCTCGCAGTAGACATGCTGCTCGCGAACGCGGCGGGCAATCAGCTGGGCATACTGCGAGCCGAAGTCGAGCACGAGCACCCGCTCGGCCTGCTGGCCGGTGGCTGGCTGGTCGGGGCGTGCGGGGGAGGACGCGGTGGGTGTCATGGCGGGAGGGTCGGGAAAAACCGCCGAGTATAGGGCTGTTGCCCGGCGGCTGCGACGCACCGCTGCCGGGCCCGGCCGCGGCGTGTTTGGGGACCTGAAGACCCTGCTATAGTGCCGCCCATGCACATCCTGCTGACCAACGACGATGGCATCTTCGCGCCGGGCATCGCGGCCATGGAACGAGCCCTTCGCAGCCTCGGTGAGGTGAGCGTGGTGGCCCCCTCGACCGAGCAGAGCGGTGTGGGGCACGCCATCACGTTCCTCACGCCGCTGACCGCCAAGGAGGTGTTCGACGGAGATCGCCGCCGTGGCTGGGCCGTCGACGGCAGCCCTGCCGATGCCGTCAAACTCGGGATCTCCGCGTTCTGTCCCCGCCGTCCCGACCTCGTCGTGAGCGGAATCAACAGCGGGCTCAACGCCGGCATCAACGTGCTCTATTCGGGCACCGTCGCCGCGGCGATCGAGGGGGCGTTCTTCGGGATCACGAGCATCGCCGTCTCGCTCGAATGGGACGACCACGCCAACTTCGCCCGGGCCTCGGAGATCGCGATCGACGTCATCCGCGGCCTGCTCGACCGACGGCCTTCGGCCGGAAGCCTGTTCAACATCAACATCCCTACGCGGGCCCTCGCCGGCACCCCGGAGTTGCGCGTGGTACCGATGAGCATCGCCCGCTACGGCGAAGCCTTCGAACGACGGGTCGATCCCCGGGGCCGGGCCTACTACTGGGCCACGAACGATCCGCCGCCGCCGCCGTCGCCCCTCGAGTCAGACGTGACCGCGCTCGCCGCGGGCAAGGTGACGCTCACGCCGCTCGACTACGATCTCACCCACCGCGGCGGACTCGACGAACTCGCTGCAGGCCCGTGGCGAATCGGCTGATCTCGCCGGCTCCCGTAGCACAGGTTTTCAACCTGTGTCTTTTCATCACTGCCCTCGTAGCACAGGTTTTCAACCTGTGTCTTTCCATCGCGACTGCTCGGGGCTACCCACGCCCGTCGCCGGACGTTCGCTTCGCCCATCCTGGGCTTCACTCACTCGATGCCGACTTCGCTCCGCCATCCATGGCTCCGCTCGTCGCCAACGCCGGCTCCCGGGCACGGGCAGCCCTTCGCTGGCCCTCGTAGCACAGGTTGTCAACCTGTGTGCCCTTCCGACTCGCATCAATCCAGCGGCGTGAAAGCCGACCGGCCGTAAGGCCGCGGGCTAGTTGTGGTCCGCCGCTCTGGGCTGCCACCGTTTTCCCGCGCGAGGTTCAGGTGCTATCCGTAGTACTTGAGCGCAACGGCCACCGCGAGGCCGATTGCCAGGAGCACACCGAGCCCGACGGCGATCCAGGCGCCGAGCGGCAGGCCGGCGATGTCGCGGCGCGGCCGCTTCGGCTTCGCTGACTTCGAAGGCACCGCCGAGGCGGTGGCCGGCAACGCAGTATCGATCCGCACGGGCGTGGCCGGGGCCGCTGTGGGGCGTGGTTGAGGCCTCAACCGCCCGCGGGCGATACTCGACGGCGACGGCGACGGCGTGCCGGTGAGGCTGCCGGAGCCGCTGGGCGAGGGCGCAGCGGCTGCGGGGAAGATGCCGCTCGACCCGCTGCCTGGACCGCTCCGCACGATGATGCCGCTTCCAGAGTCGTGACCGACGACCGCGCGGCGCGGCAGTGGTCGGCGCTGGGTTTCCGAGCGGGCCGCCGGTGTCGCCGCGCCGAGCCAGACGCTGAGCGCGTCGGCCACTTCCTGCGCCGACAGGGGCCTCCCATCGGGGTGCTTCTGGAGCATCCGGAAGTAGAGGTCGGCGATCGCGATTGGCACGTCGGGCCGCTGCTCGAGCAGATTGGGCGGCGGCTTGGTGAGGTGAGCCTGGAGACGCTCGGCGAGCTTGCCGGTGGCGAACGGCGGCTTGCCGACGAGCAGGTAGTAGAGCGTGCAGCCGAGCGAGTAGATGTCGCTCCGTCGGTCGGCCTTGTGGCTGTCGGTCGCCTGCTCGGGGGCGAGATAGTCGACCGTGCCCAGCACCTTCTCATCATGCTCGCGGGTCAGCGACCCGTCCTCGTCGCCGCCGGCCAGGGCCAGCCCGAGGTCGAGAATCTTCACGGTGCCCCGGTGGTCGAGCATCAGGTTTGCCGGCTTGATGTCGCGGTGGATCAGGCCCTCCTCGTGGGCATGCTGGAGGCCGATCGCCGCCTGGCGGATGTAGTCAGCCGCCTCGCGAACCGGCAGCGGGCCGTCCCGCTTCACCTTCGCATGGAGATCGATGCCGTCGATGTACTCCATGGCAATGAAGTGGATCGAACCGGCGGTGTCGAGGTCGAACGTGCGAACGATGTTGGGATGGTTGAGGCGGGCCGACTGCCGGGCCTCCCGCTCGAAGCGGGCGAGATACGAGGTCTGGTCGACCCGCTTCACCGGCAGCACCTTGACCGCCGCCTTGCTTTTGAGAGTGGCGTGCTCGGCGAGATAGACGCTGCTCATGCCCCCCGCGCCCAGGAGCTTCAGGAGCCGGTACTTGCCAAGCGTGAACCCCTTGTAGCGGCCCTTGAGCAGCTGCTCGATCTGCCAACGGGTCAGCAACTCCGAGTCGGCGAGGGCCTTGAGCATCGGCTCCGGTGGCAGGCCGGCATGGCCAATCCAAGGCTCGACGGTGGCCAGCAGCCGGTCTTCCTGCACGAGCCCGCTGCGACGGACCACCTGCAGAAACTCATCGACGGACTGGACCGGCGCGGACATCGGCGGCAACACTCGGGAGTGATCGTGAGCGGGAAACCGCGACCGCGCGGCCCCACCTCCTCCTCGAATCTTACTCCAAATCGTGGCCTGGGTACTCTATTCACGTTGCGGCTGTCACCTCTGCGAGGCGGCGGAGGACATCGTCCTCGCCCATCGTCCCGAGGTGGTCGTCATCGACGTCGATCGCGACGCTCAGACGCGGGCGCTGTTCGACCTCCGCGTGCCCGTGCTCGAGATCGACGGCGCGGTGGCGATCGAGGGCCGGTTCGACGAGGCCACCGTCGCGCGACTCGCCGCGGGCCGGGTGTCAGACGCCTAGACGCAGGCCGCGGCGGGCCAGCTGGTCGGCGAGCTGGTGTGCCGAGACGAAGAGCTCCGCGTCCCAGCCGACGCTGCGAGCCGTGTCGATGTGCGGCGCGAGGTCGTCGCAGAAGAAGATCCGCTCCGGCGGCACGCCCGCCCGGGCGGTTGCCACGTCGTAGATCGCCCGGTCGGGCTTCGCCGACCGCTCCTCGTGGCTGAGCACGATCTCGCGAAATCCGCCCGGCAGGATCGCGTAGCCGCTCGAGACGAGGAAGTCCCAGTGGGGAGCGCAGGTGTTGGAGAGGATGCCCATCGGCACGCCCGCCCGGCGGCAGCCCGCGATGATCGGCAGCATCGCCGTGTTGAGCCGGAACATGTCGCTGGCCGCCCTGGCGAGCGCCACAGGATCGGGCGTCGTGCCGGTGCGGCGGGAGAACTCGGCGTGAAACTCGGGCCAGTCGATGTCGCCGCGTTCGATCGCCTTCTGCAGCCCCCCCTCCATCACGACGTCGCGGACCGTGGCTGCATCGGCTCCACTGACCGCGGCCATCTCCGCAAACGACCGATCGCGATCGAAGAAGAAAACCACGTTGCCGAGGTCGAGGTAGATGAAGGCAGGGGGCATCGGTGTGTCCGGGTCGACAGGCGGGGCGGCCGAAGACCGCCCTGGAGGCTTTCAAACGGCTGCGCAGCATACTATCCTGCCTCGCTCCGTCACCGGTTGCGGCTGTCGCGGCAGCACCAGTGGGGCCGGCACCACCGTCAGGAACCCTCGATCATGTCCGTGCTCAACCGCACCAGTTCCCGGATCACGCAGCCACGCTCGCAGGGGGCATCGCAGGCGATGCTGCTGGGCACCGGGCTTCAGCCCGCTGACCTCGATAAGGCCCAGGTCGGCATCGCGAGCATGTGGTACGAGGGCAACACCTGCAACATGCACCTCGATCGCCTCGCGGCCAAGGTTCGCGAGGGCGTGGTGGCCGCCGGCATGGTCGGGATGCGGTTCAACACCATCGGCGTGAGCGACGGCATCTCGATGGGCACCGATGGGATGAGCTTCTCGCTGCCGTCCCGCGACGTCATCGCCGACTCGATCGAGACGGTGATGCAGGCGCAGTGGTACGACGGCCTCGTGGCCATCCCCGGCTGCGACAAGAACATGCCCGGCTGCCTGATCGCGATGGGCCGGCTCAACCGCCCGGCGCTGATGGTGTACGGCGGCACGATCAAGCCGGGCCACCTGGCCGACGGCACGGTGCTCGACATCGTCTCGGCATTTCAGTGCTACGGCGAATACGTCGCAGGCCGGATCGACGACACGCGGCGGAGCGACATCGTCCGCCGCTCCTGCCCCGGAGCCGGCGCCTGCGGCGGAATGTACACGGCCAACACCATGGCAACGGCGATCGAAGCCTTGGGCATGTCGCTGCCCGACAGCGCCTCGATCCCGGCCGAGCACCCAGGCAAGGCCGAGGAATGCCTACGGGCCGGGGCAGCGATTCGCCACCTGCTCGAACTCGATCTCAAGCCCCGCGACATCATGACCCGCCGTGCGTTTGAAAACGCCATCGTCACGGTGATGGCGCTTGGCGGTTCGACCAACGCGGTTCTCCACCTGATCGCGATGGCCCGCGCCGTCAACGTCGACCTCGCGCCAGCCGACTTCCAGAAAGTCGCCCGCCGCATTCCGTACCTCGCCGACCTCAAGCCGAGCGGGAAGTTCGTGCAGGAAGATCTGCACTCGATCGGCGGCACCAGCGGCCTGATGAAATACCTGCTCGACAAGGGGCTGATGGATGGTGACTGCATGACCGTCACCGGCAAGACGCTCGCCGAGAATCTCGCCACGAGCAAGGGCCTCGCCGCCGGCCAGAAGATCATCCGCCCCGTCGAAGACCCGCTGAAGAAAACTGGCCACATCACGATCCTCCACGGCAACCTCGCCCCCGATTCCGCCGTCGCGAAGATCACGGGCAAGGAGGGCTCGCGGTTTCAGGGCCCGGCCCGCGTGTTCGACAGCGAGGAGGCGATGCTGGCGGCGCTCGAGCACGGGGCCATCAAGCGGGGCGACGTGGTGATCATCCGCTACGAGGGCCCGAAGGGTGGCCCCGGGATGCCCGAGATGCTCACGCCCACCTCGGCACTCGTGGGGGCCGGCCTCGGTAACGACGTGGCCCTGATCACCGACGGTCGATTCTCGGGCGGCTCGCACGGCTTCATCGTGGGGCACGTGGTGCCGGAGGCTCAGGATGGCGGCCCGATCGCGCTGGTCAAGGATGGCGACGTGGTGGTGATCGACGCCGACACCGCCGCGATCAACGCGGAGGTGTCGGCCGAGGAGTTCGCCCGGCGCAAGGCGGAGTGGAAGGCGCCGCCGCTGAAGGCGACCCGCGGGATCCTCGCCAAGTACATCCGCTGCGTGGCCCCAGCCTCGCGTGGCTGCGTGACCGACGAGTGACCGGCCCGCGGACGCCGTAGCCGCAGGTTGGTAACCTGCGGTAAGGGAAACGGGGAGCAGGTTTTCAACCTGCTCAGAATAAGGGCACAGGTTGAAAACCTGTGCTACGTGGGGCACAGGTTGCCAACCTGTGCTACGGGATCGGTAGCGTTTCGATCGGGACTGGCGGGCCCGGGGCGATCTGCGCGCCCGGTGGGAGTTGCTCCGGCGGAATCGGCGCTCCGTAGACGGGCCCCTTTGGCATGGGCGGTGCCGCTGGCGGGAGACCTGGCTGTGGCCCTGCCGCGCCGGCTGCGTCGGGCGGCTGGTAGTAGGGTTCGGTCTGCTGCTGTGGCGGAACGCCCAACTTAGCCAGCACCAGCGCGAGCATCTTTTGCTCGAGTTTGGGGTCGCGGCCGAGCGGGATCCAGCCGAGGTTTGGTGTGGGGCTCGCGACCGGCCGCGGCTGGTCGCCCACCTGCTGCCCGAGCGTGGGGAGCGGGGTGCCATAGCGGTAGAGCGAGTCGTCGTTGCGAAACGAGGCACCGCCGGTGGTCGCCCGCATCGGCCGTGGCAGGTATTCGAGTTCCTTGTTGACCACGACCTCCACCCGCCAGCCGGCGGAGTCGGGAGTGAGTCGCATGGTCGCGATCCGGCGAATCGACTGGAGTGTGGCCTCCCACCGCTCGTCCCAGCCCACTGAGTCGCCCCGCCAGGGTTCGAGGACGGTGGCGCCGGTCTGAGGGAAGGTGTCGATGCGGCCCTCGGTCGGCACGCCGTTGGCAAACACCACCCGCTGCTCCGAGTGCACCTTGAAGAAGTCGTCCGTCACATCGACGAGCTTCGTCCACACGAGTTCCGCGTCGAGCGGCGGAATGACAACCGCGTTGCGGGGCGTCGGAGGCGGTCCGGGCATCACCGGTCCGCCGGGACCGATCACCGCGCCCTCGGGGATCAAGGCGAATGGATTCGGCTGGACGGCGTTCGACTGCGGGCCGATTGGCGCCGGCAGGATCATCGGCGCGGCCTGCGGCGGAGGCAACTGCCCCTGCGCGGCGGCCCACGTCCCCGCCGACAGGGTTGCGATCAGCATCACGATGGCGAACGGGCGACGCATCCAGGATTCCCGCAGGGGAGGCGGATCGTCCCGGAACGTGGGCGATCGCTCAAGGGCAGTTCAGGCCCGGGAAACGGGACGATTTCACCGCAGAAGCCAGTTCGTCGCAGCGAGTCTCCCGCAGGCGAGGACTGTCGGGCCCGCACTGCCGTAGAATGCGGCACGAGTCCATTCCTGGGTGAATCGCACACCCGTCTTGCTCGACGTCGTCAACCAGAGGGACATCCATGATCCAGCGAATCCTCGTCTGTTGCGTTGCGCTCGGCGCACTGGTCACGACCACCGGCCACGCGGCGGAGCCGGCCGCAGCCACCTGTCCGGTGATCGGAAACCCCGCGCCGGCGACCCGCACCACGGTGGCGGGAGGCATGAACAACGGCGACTGGTGGCCGGATCAGCTGAACCTCGACATCCTTCATCAAAACTCTCCCGCCGGAAATCCGCTGGGAGAACGCTTCGAGTATGCCAAGGCGTTCAAGACGCTCGATCTTGAGGCGGTCAGGAACGATCTCCGGGAGTTGATGACGACCTCGCAGGACTGGTGGCCGGCCGACTACGGCCACTACGGGCCGTTCTTCATCCGGATGGCCTGGCACAGCGCCGGAACCTATCGGATTGGCGATGGCCGGGGGGGTGCCGGCTCCGGTGCGCAACGATTCGCGCCGCTTAACAGCTGGCCCGACAACGCAAACCTCGACAAGGCCCGCCGGCTCCTCTGGCCGATCAAGCAGAAGTACGGCCCGCGAATCTCCTGGGCCGACCTGATGATCCTCGCAGGCAACGTCGCCCTCGAGTCGATGGGGTTCGAGACGTTCGGATTCGGCGGGGGCCGCGAGGACGTCTGGGAGCCGCAGAACGACATTTTCTGGGGGCCGGAAAGCGAGTGGCTCGGAGCCACTCGGTACAGCGGCGATCGCCGGCTCGAAAACCCGCTCGCAGCAGTCCAGATGGGCCTGATCTACGTCAATCCGGAAGGGCCCGACGGCAAGCCCGATCCACTGGCGGCGGCCCGCGACATCCGCGAGACATTCGGCCGGATGGCGATGAACGACGAGGAGACGGTGGCGCTGATCGCCGGCGGACACACCTTCGGCAAGGCCCATGGCGCGGCGAGTGCCGACAACGTCGGCCCTGCCCCAGAGGCAGCCGGCATCGAGGAACAGGGGCTCGGCTGGAAGAACGGCTTCCGCACGGGCAAAGGGGCTGACACGATCACCAGTGGCCTCGAGGGCGCCTGGACCGCGACGCCCACGACATGGTCGAACGGCTACTTCGAACACCTCTTCGGCTACGAGTGGGAACTGATGAAGAGTCCGGCCGGGGCCTGGCAGTGGACCCCGAAGGAGAAGTCGGCGGAGGGCACGGTGCCGGACGCGCACGACGACGCCAAATCCCACCCGCCGATGATGTTCACCACCGACCTCGCGCTCCGCATGGATCCGCAGTATGCCCCGATCGCGAAGCGGTTCCACGAGCACCCGGAGCAGTTTCAGAAGGCGTTTGCCAAAGCCTGGTACAAGCTCACGCATCGCGATATGGGGCCGGTGTCGAGGCTGCTGGGCCCCCATGTGCCGGCGCCGCAGATCTGGCAAGACCCCGTGCCCCCGGTTGACCACCCGCTCATCGACGAACGGGACATCGCCGCCTTGAAGGCCAAGATCATCGGCACCGGGCTTTCGGTCCCCGAACTCGTGTCGACGGCCTGGGCCTCGGCATCGACGTTTCGGGGCAGCGACAAGCGAGGTGGGGCCAATGGGGGCCGGATCCGCCTGGCGCCGCAGAAGGATTGGGAGGTCAACCAGCCGGCCCAACTGGCGAAGGTGCTCGACCGGCTGGCGGCGATCCAGAAAGAGTTCAACGCTTCCCAGAACGGTGGCAGACAGGTGTCGATGGCCGACCTGATCGTGCTCGGCGGCTGCGCGGCGGTCGAGCAGGCCGCCAGTCAGGCTGGACAGGAGGTGACAGTGCCCTTCACGCCCGGTCGGACCGATGCCACGCAGGCGACGACCGACGTCGAGTCGTTCGCCGTGCTGGAGCCGAAGTCGGACGGGTTTCGCAACCATTTCGCTCGTGAGATCGACCGGCCGGCCGAGGAGCTGCTCGTCGATCGGGCGCAGCTGCTCACACTCTCGGCCCCGGAGATGACCGTGCTCGTTGGCGGCCTGCGGGTGCTCGGAGCAAATGCCGGCAGCGGGCCGCTGGCCCACCTCGGCGTTTTCACCGACCGGCCCGGGGTGCTCACCAACGATTACTTCGTGAACCTCCTCGACATGGGTGTCGACTGGCGAAAGTCGCCAGTCTGCGACCACTTCTTCGAGGGCCGGGATCGGAAGACGGGCGCGGTGAAGTGGACGGCCAGTCGGGTCGATCTGGTCTTTGGCTCGAACTCGCGGCTGCGGGCAATCGCCGAGGTCTACGCGAGCGACGATTCACGGCGGAAGTTCATCGCCGACTTCGTGGCAGCTTGGAACAAGGTGATGAACCTCGACCGCTTCGACCTGCCGCCCGCCGTGCGGCACGGGACCGACGACATGGCCGCGGCCGGGTTACGAAAGCCGTGAGGGGCTTCGCGTCATCGCACCCAGAGCAGCGGCTGCGTGATCGGTACGTTGCGGCGGACCTCGGGGTCGGTTGAGTCGGCAGGGAGCCGCTTCCAGAGGTCGAGGTAGGCCGGTTCCCGCAGGGCGAGCCCAGCGAAGAGCAGGTGCGGCTGCCGCACGGGCCAGCCCTCCCAGTGCTCGACGTCGGGCGGCTTCGGCCACGTCGCCTTGTCAGCCAGATACGGGTGCAGCCAGGCCACGGCGGTGCGCATCCCGCGGCCATCGGGTAGAGCGAAGCCCCACAGATCATCGCCTCTGGCGGAGAGGATCTGGCAGAGCGTCGCCATCTGGTCGAGTTGGAAGATCGAATAGCCGTAGGGCTTCGTGCGCCCAAGTTCCTCCGGAAATGACCCGTCGGCCGCCATCTGGTGTGGCACGAAGACTTCCACGAACTGCCGGCGGCACTCGGCCAGGAGCGGCTCGTCGCCGGTGAGGTCGGCGAAGGCCGCGAGTTGGACGAAGTAGGCCACGGCGTGGTTGTTCTTCGCGGCAGCTTCCTTGCGGCCGTTCTCACTCGTGGTCATCCAGGTGCAGAGGTCGGCGAACCACCGCTTCACGCCGCTCACCGTCGCCTCTGGCAGGGCGCGTTCCTGCGACAGCACCTTCACGGCCCGGGCAACCTCGGCGAGGTGCAGCCCGTCGATGATGCCCGCCGGACGACCGGCCGACACGCCGGGCACGGCCTGAGCGTGGTCGAGATTCGGGTTCATGCGGGTGGCGGGATCGAGGAAGAACACCCGCAGGAGTTCGTCGGCTTTGGCGGCGTAGCGAGCGTCGCCGGTCACGATCCGGGCAGCGGCGAGGGCCGCCACGCGGTCGCGGAGCGTGTTCACCGCCTGGCGGTGGGCAAAAAAGTTGTCTGGGTTCGATTC
>QWPO01000187.1 GCA_003669255.1 Planctomycetota bacterium
ATCCACCCGGACAACTTCCTGCTCTCGCTGTTTGACGCCGCCCCCGGGCCGGTTTGTACGGCGGTCAAACGACAGCGGGCCGGGCTTCACAATCCACCGAAGTCAGCCGGGGAGTTTTTGGCCACGCTCGAAAGCCAAGGGATTGTCCAGACGGTCACCCGACTCCGGCCGTTCACCGAAGTGTTGTGAAGCGGGCGAATAGCAGAGGCATACGGAGGTGCCCCCCGCTCACGCCATCGCAGCGACCAGCGCCGCAGCGGCGATCTCGACTTCACTGACGTCGATCCACTCATCTGTCGTGTGGGCCTGGTCGATCGAGCCGGGGCCGAACACGACCGTCGGCACGCCGGCGGCCTTTTATCCGAGACTCTTGGCCAGGCACCGGCCGGGGCCAGCGAGCGGAGGGAGGGCGTGACAAGATGATGAGAAGTCCCATACTGACACTTGACACCGAGCGAATCCGTTCGGCCGGGTGAGTCGAGGCCGACTGGCTCTTGTCACCGCGACTCCATCGGCTGAAGGGGGCCGGGACCGGTCTGATTCTAGCGAGGATCGGGTTGATGAGCACTTCCGCTGCCGAACCGCGACGTTTCCGCGTGGCACTCTCGTTCGCGGGTGAGTACCGGGACAGGGTCAAGCAGATTGCGGACAAACTCAAGCTGAAGTTGGGTGAGGATGCGGTTTTCTATGACGACGACCACAACCTCGAACTGGCCAAGCCAAACCTCGACACGGATCTCCCCAATCTGTACCGCACCCAATCGGATCACGTGCTCGTTTTTCTCTGCCCCGAGTACGGCAAGAAAAAGTGGTGCCGACTCGAATGGAGGGCAATCAAAAACCTGATCGCAACGGACGATGAGGATCGCATCCGGTTCTTGAGCTTCGGCGATCCCGGCGATTTGAGTCATCTCGGGATTTACTCGGGAGACGGACGGTGGGACATCTCGAACGTAACCGCCGAAAAAGTCGCAGAAGATGTCCACCGGTATGTCACGGGTACATCCGAAACGACTCCGCTGGTCAAGCGGCTTGGCACAATTGTCATCCCAGCCGCGGAGATCATCGAGTACGTCACTCGGGTCCACAAGACGATCTCGCTCACCGTCGTCCCCAGTGGCCGTGATCAAGACGCCCGTCACCCGACCTTCCACGACTGGTGCATCGAAGGGAAAGTCGTGGCGACGTCCGACCTGCTATCGGATCACGGCTCGTCACTCGACACCCCGAACCGGGCGATGACCGTCGACGAGATGGCCGCGGTCATCGGTGACTCACGAATCGGGCGCGCCGTCGTCGCCGGGGAGGCGGGGCAGGGGAAATCGTCATTCCTCCGCCAATTGGTGCGGCGGCTGGCCGATCCGGAATCGCGTTCCGCCGGGGTTCTTCCGCCGGTGCTGCCGGTCTTCGTGCCGCTCAACGATCTCGACTGGAAAGCCGACGGCGCGGCCGATGTCCGGAAAACGGTCACCGACTTCATCCGCGACCGATACGGACTCGATCTCGCGCGACAGGGGACTTGGCCGTTCATCGTCTGGTTGTTCGACGGCATCGAGGAGATTCCGCCGGATGCCGCACTTGCGCTGTGCCACGAGTTTCTAGGACGGATGGACGACGCGGGCGTGATCGTCGCCGGTCGTCCGGGCGTCCTCGAGAGCCTCGCGATGCGCGGCGCACCACTGCCACTGGTCCGTGAACATCGCACCGCCACGATCGATGGCTCCTACCGGGTCGTGCCCTGGACGGAGGCCGAGGGAAAGGCCTTCGTGGAGAAGTTCTTCGAAGGATCGGCCGACTCCGAGGCGCCGCGGGTGGCAGGAAGCCTCTTGGCGATGCTCCGAGCGCGTTACCGATTCGGCGGCGGCGTCGGGGAGGGCGATGCGTCGCTGCTTTCCGATCCACTCATCACGTCGTATGCCTGCATCCGCAATGCATCGGTACGCCTGGAGCATGTCACCGTCGCCGGCTCCCCGGCGGCCTTCTTCCGCGATCTCGTCAACACGCTGCTGTCGCGACGGACCGCGGGCAGTGCCCCCACCGATGCGGACCTCCACCGCCGATGCCTGGGCGACATTGCCACCGAGATTCTCTTCCGAAAGGGTGGCACCCGTTCCGATGGGCTGCGCCTGACGTGGGCCGACGCCTGCGACGTGATGCAGGGAGCGCTCCGTCGCCACGCCCCGCAGCGACGATGGGCCGAATCCGAGGCGGAGGGCCGTCTGACGACCCTCATCCAGGATGCCGCCGTCATCAAGGCGTGGTGGATCGCGTCCAGCGGTGGGAATCAGACGCATCCCGACGGGATCACTTTCGGGGATGTCCGCGTGCTTGACGCCCTTGCTGCACTGGCCTGCGCGGAGGAAACCTTCTGGTCACAGATCCGGGCCGTCGAGGCGATGTCGGCCCGGCGACTGTTCTTTCTCGAGGTGCTCGCCGAGGCTTCGCGGCACCATTGGCCCCTCTTCGCGTACGTCTTTTACCGTTGGTTTCCGTCCGCCGAGCGGCCGGCCGGCCGGCCCTGGGCGATTCACCCGCTCCTTCCGATCCTCCTCCTCGTGTACCGCCCCCGCTTCGTGTGGAACCCCACCCAACCGATCCACACGATCGCCGGCCGCCAAGGACTGCTCGAGATCGCCGCGATCTACCGCGCCCGCGCGGCCCGCACGGGAAGTGACGCGCCCGGCTGGGCCCTGCCCCTCGACCGCGCCTGTGCGCGAGACACGATCGAGTGGGCGAGTCGAGGCCAAGAGCTCTTCGTGTGGCCGCGATCGTACACCGACAAACCACCCCGATGGTACTACGTGCCGGAGTCGATCGAGTGTGTCAAGGCGATCTGGGAGGCCAACCCGTTCGTCCTTTCGGAAGAAGACAGTCTGGACTGGTGGCGTTGGAACCAGGACAGAAACGCCGCGATCGACGAACCACATTCAGGCGAACCCGATCTCTCGCTGGCCACTATCCTGAACTGGCTCAACCCGCGACGGTTACTCACTCGCGGTCTGGTGACATTCAATCGCCATGATCGGGGGTACCGTCTGCTCGGCACTCCATCGAAAAACCGTGACGAACTTGACTGCCACCGTGCCCCGGAGGATCGAAGCGATTACGACCATCGCGTCTGGAGGTTACGCGAGGTCTTGATCGAGAGCCTGCGAGGAAACGTCGCCGGCTTGCGCACCATTCTCGCCGGATCCCCATCCTGGATATCTCCTATCTGGCGGCCGGCCCGCTTCCCAAACCTCGGGACAGCTGCCCGCTCGATCAGCAATGTCGCCCTGTTCATAGCCTGCGTTAAGGTCCTCGCATCGATGGCGTCCCTCTATGACGCCGCGGAATTCACGACGCCATCAACACTGATGGCGGCGTTCGTTCGCTCGCCGTTACCGCTGCTCACCGCCGCGATCGCGATAAGGGTCTGCGGGAGCCTTTCTTTTCCTCCTCACGATGCTTTCGACGACCAATACGCCTATGAATCATCGACGATAGAACGCGCCCTCGACACCATGCAAGCCATCGGAGTGCCGAGATGGCGTCGATTTCCTTCGGCCCACGTGGATCCCGACACGGTCCTCGCCGATCTTCTACGGGTGAGCGACTCATGGCGCGTCGCACACCGCGCGTGGACCTTTGTGATTAGAAATGTAGAAGACGGATTTGGCCCCCGAGTCGTTGATCAGTCGATCCGCGACTACGTCAAAGGAGACCATCCAGCGACGTACGCCCAACACGCGTTCCGCAACATGACGCACACGACGGCAGGTCTCCGAAATGCCTTCACTCTGCTTCGTGATATCGATGATGGCAGCACCGATCCTCTTCGAGTAAATGTCTGGGAAGACATTCTGAGTCAGGCACACCGCCTCAATGAAGCAGAAATCGCCGCGCTTGCCGCAAGCAGAATCGAGGACCTCACCGGTAAGCCGGCCCCCGAGACAACTTCTGGCAGCGAGATCGTGTCGGCCTGGGTGAAAGCTTCCTCTCCGAATGACTTGACTGATAAAGAAGCCGCGATGTGGATGGCGTATCAGGCATTCCAAGCGGGTGATTTCGACAGGTGCGCCGCGTTCTACGTTGGCAAAGCCCTTTCCAAATGGGACTTAAAAGAGGTTCTCGGCGTCGCCTTCTATACCGGCGTTCCCACAGCCCAACCGCAACCCTGGCTCGAGTCGTTTGCAACGTGGTCCCTGAAGCATGTCGTTGCCGAAGATCGATCGATGACCATCGTTCACGAACGTGACACGGAGTTGAGCGATGAGATCGTGCCCGTCGTGCTCCTGATCTGCGACCATCTCGGCGGTTCAGATCCTCCCGATTCCGTCATCGCTCTCTACGCGGCGGTGGTTAGGCAGCGGTCCCATGACCGAAGATACCATGTCGTCTGGCCGATCGTCCGGCGCCTCGACAAGAAGCATTGGACGCCCGATTCTTCGCTCGGACGGGCCTATCGACACGCCTTTTATCCGATCGATCCGGAGGTGAGAGCTTTCATGGATGTCGCCCTCCCGATCGACGTCCGTTCCCGGGTTTCCCCACTCTCCATCGTCTGGCGAATCACCGCGACCGTGGTCCCGTTGATCATCGGCTGGTTGGCTGCCGTGGCGATCGCTGGATTCTTCATCTTCTCGTTGGGTCGAGACCGTCAGTGAGGGCTTCCCCCCAACCGAGCCTCGGTTACAGGCCGAGGGTCAGCTCGGGCCGGCGACGATCTCGTCGATCAAGCGGCCCACGAAAAGCTCGTAAGGCACGTAGACGGTCCTGTCGGTGGCCTCGTCCCGCAGCGGTTTTGTCGGTGAGGAGCCCCGATCGACGTCCTTGTCGCACGGACCGGGCAGCCCTTCGCTGGACGGATCCGGAACACCCCGGCACGAGTCGTTGCCGGATCTCTCGACCTCGCGGGCGGTGGCGCGATCGTCTCGTGACACACAGGCTGGTCCGGGCCGCAGCTCGTGCCCCGCCCTCACGCCATCGCCGCGACCAGCGCCGCGGCGGCGATCTCGACTTCGGCAACGTCGATCCACTCATCACACGTGTGGGCCTGGTCGATCGAGCCGGGGCCGAACACGACCGTCGGCACGCCGGCGGCCGCATAGACGCTCGCGTTGGTGCCG
>QWPO01000208.1 GCA_003669255.1 Planctomycetota bacterium
CCCACCACTCGATCGCCGGAGGTTTCTCGCGGGCCGTCGAGCGGGCCGTTGAGACCGGCTGCGACTGCCTGCAGGTGTTCACCCGCAACATCAACCAGTGGGCCATCTCGCCGCTCGACGAGGCGGAGGCTGATGCCTTCCGGAAGGCCGTCAATGACGCGGGACTGAAACTCGTCGTCGCTCACGACTCCTACCTGATCAATCCCGCCTCAGCCGACGCCACCCTCCGCAAGAAGTCGATCGCCGCCCTTGCCGAGGAGGTGCGGCGAGCCGATCGCCTCGGAATCCCGTGGGTCGTGGCGCACCCCGGCGCTGCCGGCGAGCAGTCGGCCGAGGTGGCGGTCGCCCGCGCGGCAGCGGGAATCGCGGAGGCCCTGACGATGACCGCCGGGCTCGACGGCGGGATTCTCATCGAGACGACGGCGGGCCAGGGCTCGTGCCTCGGTGCCTCGTTCGAGGAGATCGGAGCGATGCTCGATGCGATCGACGCCAAGCCCGGCCTCAAGAAGCGGGTGGGCGTGTGCCTCGATACCTGCCATGTGTTTGCGGCAGGCTACCCACTCGCCCCAGCGGCAGCGCTCGACGAGACCCTGCGGGCCTTCGACCGCCACATCGGTCTCAAGCGGCTCAAGGTGATCCACGCCAACGACTCAAAGCGGGAGTTTGGGTCGCGGGTCGATCGCCACGAGGCCATCGGCAAGGGAAAAATCGGTCGCGAGGCGTTTCGGCTGCTGATCAATCACCCGAAGCTCACGGGCATCCCGTTCATCCTCGAGACGCCGAAGGAAGGCCCCGACGGCAAGCCCTGCCCGAAGGTCGACCGCCGCAACCTCGCGACCCTGCGTCGGCTCCACGCGTAGCACAGGTTTCCAACCTGCGGCTATTCACTCCCGCAGGTTGCCAACCTGCGGCTACGACTTGATCAAGCGAGGGGCTGCCCGTGCCCCGGGAGCCGGGCTATGGGAGCAAGCGAAGCCACGATGGCGAAGCGCAGCGGACATGCAGCGAGCGAAGGGCAGGATGCCCGCAGTGAGCGTCCGGCGACGGGGCATGGGTAGCCCCGAGCGGCGCGAACCAGACAGCCACAGGTTGGAAACCTGTGCTACGGGAAGACGTTGCAGCCCCTCGCGGCGCGACCGTCACGCCTCCGGCGGGATCTCGCGGCCGTGCGGGTCGGCGGCCCGCTCGTCCATGTCGGCCTCCAGCCGTTCCCGCATCTCGGCGCCGAGATGATGCTCCACCCATTCGGCCGGCGGATGCAGATGATCGAGCGGGAGGTCGGCATGTCGGCCGAGCCAGGCTTCCCAGAGCCGGTGTGACCGCACCACGTTCTCCGCCTCGCGGCGGCCCGCCGGCGAGAGTCGCCACGACGAGCCGTCGCGGAGAAGGTGGCCGGTGAACTCCAGCCAACGAACGACCACTGCCTCGTGCGGCGTCTGCGGCCTTGCCGCGGCGCGGTTTCCCGCTTCCTCCGCCCGCCAGACGGTGGCCAGACGGTCCTCCCTCGCGACCCGCCAGGCAAGCCGGACGCGGCCGATCAGCCGGGCCGCGAGTCCGTCATCCGGCGTGAGCGCCGCCGCAGCCGCGTATTCCAGGCCGAGCACCACGGCGATCATGCCCGCGGCGCTGGTGTGGAGCCGCCAGGCCGCGAGATAGCCGACGCACGCGGCCACGGCACCAAGAGCCATCGCCACCACCACCATGCGGTGGAGCCGGCGCGTGAGCAGCTCTGCGGCCGCAGCCGGCGCCACGAGCATGGCCACGACGAGCACGGCGCCCACAGCATCGAAACTCGCCACCGTGGCCACCGCCGTCGCGGCGAGGAGGCCGGTCGTCACAGCGGCCACCGGAATGCCGGCCATCCGGGCGCCGGCAGGATCAAAAGCCGTGAACACCTGCAGCTTCCACGTCGCCACCGCCGCCGCGACGAGGCCGGCGAGGACGGTCGCTCCTGCAACAAAGGCCCGCGGCACGGGCTGGCCCGCGATCGAGATCGTGTCGAACGGCAGGAAGGCGAGTTCGCCGTACAGCACACAGGCGGCATCGAGGTGGGTGCCAGGGGGGGCGAGGCCGACGAGCACCACACCGATCGCAAACAGCGTCGTAAACACGACGCCCGCCCCGGCATCCTCCGTCAGACCTCCGGCTGCCCGCAGGCCCTGTGTCAGCCAGACGGTGAGCATGGCGGCAGCCACCGCCCCCAGGAAGACGAGCGGACCACCCGGTCGCCCGCCGGCCAGCACGGCCACCGCGATCCCCGGCAGCACGGCGTGGCTGATCGCGTCGCCGACGAGACTCATCCTTCTGACGACCAGCAGCGTGCCCACCAGCGCGCACGACGCCGCGATGACGGCAGCCGTGGCCATCGCCCAGGCGTGGATGCCACCCAGGCCAAACGCGAGATCGCCCACGAGCGTCGACGATGTCATCGGCCCGCCTCACCTTCGTCGTCGCCACGCCGCACGGTCAGGCCCCGCGCGGCCTCGGCCCGCCGCGCGATCCAGCCCCGGTGCGGGGCGCAGAGAAACGAGACCGCAAACGCTCCTGCGGCGGCGATCACCACGAGCGGTCCGGTGGCCAGGCCTGGTCGGGCCGCGCTCGCTGCCACGCCCACTGCCGCTGCCGCGAGGCCGATCAGGCCCGAGAGCACGACCATGGTTCCCACGCGGTCGGTCCAGAAGCGGGCCGCCACCGGCGGAATCACCACCAGCGCCGTCACCAGCACCGCACCGACCGCCGGCAGGCCCGCCACAACCATCAGCGCCACCAACCCCACGATCGCATAGTCGATCCCGCTCACCGGCCAGCCCGTTGCCGCTGCGAAGGCCGCGTCGAAGGCGACGAGTGTCGCCTCCTTGAGAATCGCCGCCACGGCCGCCACGGCCACGGCGGCCACCGCCGCGAGCAGCCACGCATCCCGAGCCGTGAGCGCGGCGGTGTGGCCGAGGAGAAACTGCTCGAGGCCGGCGGAGTTGGCGTAGCCCCAGGCCGGTAATCCCGACACCAGCGTGATTCCCAGGCCGAACGAGACACCAATCACCAGCGCCGTCGCCGCGTCGTCGCGGGTACGGGTAAACCGCCGTACGAGCACGAGCATCCCGAGGCCGGCGCACGCGGCGACGAGCGCTCCCGCAAGCAGCGTGGCCAGGTCACGGCGACCGGTTGCAAGAAACGCGCCGGCCACCCCGACGAGCGTGGCGTGCGCCGCGGCGTCGCCGGCGAGTGCCCGTTTCCGCAGCACGCAGAGGCTGCCGACGACACCCGCCGCAAACCCAACCGCCGCCACGCCCAAGGCGACGACGACCGTGTTGTGGGCGAGGATGCCGGCCGCCGCGGTCATGGCGTTCGCCCCCGCGCGGCGATCGCCTGAGCCAGGTCGTCGAGGACGTCCACGTGGCCAGCGTAGGTTCGCTGCAGGTTCTCGGGCGTGAGCGTGTCGATCGTGCGACCGGCGGCGACCACGCGGCGGTCCACGAGGGCGACGCGGTCAAACCATTCGGCGGCAGTCCGCAGATCGTGATGCACGACCACCACGAGGCGGCCTGCGGCCTTGAGGTCGTCGAGCACGTGGAAAATCCGCTCCTGCGACCGCACGTCGACGCCCGCCATCGGCTCGTCGAGGAAGTAGACGTCGGCCTGCTGGGCGAGGGCCCGCGCCAGAAACACCCGCTGCTGCTGCCCACCCGACAGGCGGCCGATCTGCCGGCTGGCGACATCGGCAAGCCCCACGCGGTCGAGGCACTCGCGGGCGAGCCGACGCTCCCGGTCGCCGGGCCGCCGAAACCAGCCGAGTCGCCCGTAGGTGCCCATCAGCACCACATCCATGACGTTGACCGGAAAGTCCCAGTCCACCGTCTCCCGCTGCGGCACGTAGCCCACCCGGGAACGGACGCGGCCGAGCGGCTCGCCGAAGAATCGCACCTCACCGCCAACCAGCGGCACCAGTCCGAGCGCCGCCTTGAGCAGCGTGCTTTTCCCGGCGCCGTTGGGGCCGATGATGCCAAACAGGCATGGTGAGTCGATCACGAGATCGACGTTCCAGACCACCGGCCGCCGACCGTAGGCGACCGTGACGTCGTGAAACTCGACGAGCGGCCGGGTCGGCGGGGTCACGGAGCACTCCCCGACGAGGTCGTCGGCGTGTCTCTCAGCGCAGCCACGATGGCCGCCATGTTCGCTTCGAGCGCGGCCTCGAGCGTCTCGGCACCGCTGCCGGGGCCACCAAGCGAGTCGGAGTAGAGGGTGCCGCCGACGCCGACGTCGTGCCCTCGGGCCCGCGCTCCCTCGCGGATCGCGGCCACACTTCGATCCGAGACGCTCGTCTCGATGAACACGGCAGGGATGCTGCGCGAAACCACGAGATCGACGAGGCGATTGATGTCGGCAAGACCTGCCTCGCTCTCGGTGCTCGTGCCCTGCACACCCACCACCTCGATGCCGTACGCGCGGCCGAAGTAGCGGAACGCGTCGTGCGCCGTGACGAGCACGCGACGCCCTTCAGGGATGTCGGCGATCTGCGTCCGCAGCCGCTCGTCGAGCGCCACGAGCCTCGCGATGTAGGCTGCGGCGCGACCTCGATGCGCGTCGGCGTGTGCGGGGTCGGCCGCCGCGAGCGCCTCGGCCACGGGGGCGGCACCACGGCTCCAGAGCCGGGCGTCGAACCAGACGTGCGGATCGAAGAGGCCGCCGCCGACGGTGATCAGATCGGCCTCGAGCAGCGAGTCGCCCACCAGCACCACGGGGCGGCTCCGGCCAAGCCGCTCCAGCAGATCGGAGAGCTTGCCCTCGAGGTGGAGTCCGCTGGCCACCACGAGGTCGGCCCCAGCGAGCCGGTCGGCATCCCGTGGCGTTGGCTTGTAGGAGTGGGGATCGATGCCGGGGGCCATCAGGCAATCGACGGCCACCCGGTCTCCCCCCACCTGACGTACAAGATCGGCCACCACGGTTGTGGTGGCCACCACCCGCAGCGGGCCACCGTCCGTTGCCCCTGGAGACTCGCGGCGGCCGCAGCCAGCCACCAGGAGCGTGAGCCCGCAGGTGGCGGAGACGATCCAACAGACCGCC
>QWPO01000116.1 GCA_003669255.1 Planctomycetota bacterium
ATCACGCGGTTCCCAGTGGTGTCGTCGCGGCCCGAGCCGCCACCCCGCCCGATGGCCGCTGCGCCGTCGCCCACGCCGCCCGCCGGGCCCGGCAGCCAGACGGCCACCGCTGCGCCGGCGGCGATACCAAGCACGATCGGCGAATACATCGACGTCACCATCCAGGCGGTTATCGACGGACGATTCGGCGACGTGCCGCGGGAGGTCTGGATGGTGGTCACCGCCAAGTGCTCCGCGATCCTCGCCTACATTCTGTTTCGCAGCGGTATGCGTCGGGAAGGGCCGTCGCTCCACCCCCGTGTGGCCGATGCCGACCGGCGGTCGCCGCGGTCGCGAATCGACTGGGCCACGGTCGACGACGCGCACGATGCCGACGACACCGCCGTCGCTGCCCCGCGACGCACGGCCGCGTAAACCCCACCCCGATCATGCGTCTCTTTCAACTCCACCGCGTTGTCGCCCTCGTGACCGTGGCCATCCTGGCCGCCGGGCAGGCGTCTGCCGATGCGCCGGTGGCCCCGTCGCCCGATCCGCTCGTCGTCGACGGCGGCGTCGAGCCCGCTGCGCTCACGACCGCCGCCCCGTCGTCAGCCCTGCCGCTACCGCTGGACGGGCCGTCGTCTGCCGTGCCGCGCGTCGCCCCGCCGCGTCCGCTGCCCGACTGGCGGGTTCTCGTCGCCCTCGGCGGTGCCTTCGCCGCGCTGGCGGGGTATCGCCTCTTCACCGCGCGTCGTGTCGCCGCGCTGCCCCACGACGTCTTCGAGGTCTTGGGTGAGGCGTCGCTCGGCGGTCAGCAGTCGGTACGGATCGTGCGGTTTGGTCCGCGAACGCTCCTGCTGGGTGTCTCGGCCTCCGGCTGTCAGACCCTCGCCGAACTCGCCGATCCGCAGGCCACCGATGCGATCGTTGCCGCCTGCCGCGGCGTTCGCGTGGCGGCAGGCGCCGACCGGCGGCCAGGACGGCGGGAGACCCGCGCGTGAGTGCCCTCGCCGCCATCCGCCGTGCTACGGTGGCCCTCACGGTGGCCGCCGTGCTCCTGATCGGCCGCGCGTCGTCGGGCGATGACCTGGCTGGTCCGCTGCAGGCGATCGACCATCCGCCGGCCGGGGCGGCCGCGTCATCATCGGCCGCGGTGGGTAGCTGGCTCAGCCGACTCGGCGACCGGCCTCTGGAATCGCTCCTACCGTCACTGATGATGTTTGGCATCGTCAGCCTCGCGCCGGCGGTGCTGCTGATGACGACGTGCTTCGTGCGGATGTCGGTGGTGCTGGCACTCGTCCGGCAGGGGCTGGGCGCGGCGCAGATCCCCTCGAACCAAATCGTGGCGTCGCTGGCGATCTTCCTCTCGGCCATGGTGATGTGGCCGGTCTGGACGCAGGCCTGGCGGGATGGCGTCGAGCCATACCAGCAGGGCGAGCTCGCGGCGGGGGAGGCGTTTACGAAGGGCTCGCTGCCCCTCCGCCGCTGGATGGCGGCCCAGATCGAGCACGCCGGCAACCGCGACACGATGCTCCTGTTCCTCGAACGGCACCCAGGCGGCCCGCGGCAGGCCGCGACCTACGACGACGTGCCCGTGGAGGTGCTGCTCCCGGCGTTTCTCGTCAGCGAGCTCGAGACCGCCTTCACGATCGGCTTCCGAATGCTGCTGCCGTTTCTCGTCCTCGACATCCTGGTGGCCACGCTCGTGACGGCGACGGGGCTCGTGATGCTGCCGCCGTCGCTGGTGTCGCTCCCACTGAAGCTGCTCGTGTTCGTCGCCGCCGACGGCTGGTCGCTCGTCGTTCGGGCGCTGCTCGACAGCGTCCGCGGGCTGCCCTCGTGAGGAAGGAGGCGACGGCGTCATGACGGAGTCGCAACTCGTGGAACTCGTGAGGCAGGCTGTGATCGGCGGCTGCTTCGTGATCCTGCCGATGCTCGTGGCGGGGCTCGCGGTGGGCGTGGCGATGGGGCTCGTGCAGGCCGCCAGCGGCGTTCACGAGCCGATCGTCGGGTTTGCACCCAAGGCCCTGGCGATGGCCGCGGCCCTCGTCGTGTCGCTGCCGTGGATGGTCGAGCGGCTGGCCGAACTGTTTCGTGAGGCGGCCACCGGCCCCTGAGGCCGCGCGGCGACTGGAGCGATCCATGCCGATCGACCCGCACATGCTGCCGTGGCTGACCACGTTCACTCCGGCCCACGCGGTCGTAGCGGCCGGCGTGCTCGTGCGGATGGGCGTGGCGGTCGGGGCCGGTGCCATGCCGCTGGCCACGGGCACCGGCCTTCGCGTGCAGGCAGTCCTCGCCGCAGTGCTCGCCGTGGCCGCGACACCGGCGGCTCTCGCGGCGTCGCCGACGCCGGGCGTCGATGGCTCATCGATCCTGGGGCTCCTCTTCGGAGAGGCCATGGTGGGGCTCGGGATCGGACTGGCCGCCGCGGCCGTGTTTGCCTCGGCGTCGTGGGCGGGCCACCTGCTCGGCACGGTCACGGGGCTCTCCTGGGCCGATGACTTCGGCGATGCTCCGGGCTCCGAATCGGCTGGCGTCGGGCGGCTCGCCTGGTGGCTTGGGCTGGCTGGATTCGTCGCTGCCGGGGGCCACGAGGCGGTTGTCGCCGGCCTCGTCGACGGCGTCCGCAGCCTGCCGATCGGCGCGGTCGCAACCGCAGCCGCCCGTGACGGCGTGCTCGAACTCGTCGCCACGATGCCGTCGATCGGCCTGTCGCTCGCGATGTCGCTCGCGCTGCCGGCGCTCGCCGCCGTGCTCGCCTGTCACCTCGTCGCCGCGATCGCCGTGCGGTCGGTCGGCTTCGACCCCGGCCAGGGGCTCCTCCAGACCGTGGCCTCGCTCGTGCTCCTCGCTGCCGTGTGTGGCGGGACCGACTCCTGGATCGGTGGCTTCGCCGCCGCCGTGCAGTCGCCGCTCGAGCGGTGCTTCCACGACATCCGCCCCTGACACCCCTCACCGAGATCGCGACACCTCGATGGCCGACGACTCCGATCGCGTGATCCCCGCCACGCCGCGGCGCCGAGAGGCTGCCCGCCGCCAGGGGGCGATGCCGACCGCCGCGCTGCCTGCGTGGGTGGCGACTGCCGGTACGGCCACGCTGCTGCTGCCCATCTGGGCCACGGCGACGATGCCCGCCGCCACCGATCTTGTCCGCTCCGCGATCCGTGGTGCCGGAGGACGGCAACCGATCGATCTCTGGCCTGGACTGATCGCCGTCGCCCTGCCCACGACGGCGGTGATCGTCGTCGCGGCTGCGGCCGGCCTGACGGTGCGGTTTGTGCTCGATGGCTTTTCGTGGCAGCCGGCGCGGATCACTCCGAGCCTGCGCCGCATCGATCCGTTCGCCGGGCTTTCACGGATCTTTTCCTGGCGCACGGTGACGGCCGCGCTGGGCGGCGGTGCCGGGCTCGCCGTGTTGGTGGCTGCCGCCGTGCTGGCGATGCGGCCGCTGCTTGGGACGGCAGGGCTGTCGGCGATCGGCGACGAGCCACGGGTGGCTGCCGCGGCCTGGCGAGCAGCAGCCTGGCTGTTCGTCGCCGCCGCGGTTGTCGCGGTCGTGCGTTGGCTGGCGGCCCGCCGTCGGTTCGAGCAGCAGATCCGGATGACGCCGGAGGAGTTTGCCGAGGAGGCGAAGAGTGCCCAGGCCGATCCCAAGGTGCGGATGCTGCAGCAGCAGCGTCAGCGTCAGCCGATGGCCGGGGCGGCGTAGCCGTAGCGGTCGAGGAACGGCTTGCAGCGGGAGGTGATCTCCGCGACGAGTCGCGGGTCGTGGCGGTAGGTGTTGGTGCGGTAGCGGCGCATCGACTCGGCCTGCCGTTCGAGGGCGGGGCGGACGCGGCCGAAGTCGCCCAGGTCAAGCCGCTCGTAGCACGTCGCCAGCGTTCCCACCGGATCGGCGACGAGTTCTTCGTAGCGGACCTCGTGGAGGCGGTCGGCGGGGAGCGTGGCCCGGTCGCGTTCGAAGGCGTCATGCATCTCCGCGAAGGCGGCGAACACGTACTCCTCGAGCGTGGCGCCCCGTTCGACCTGCAGCGACTGCACATCGTGCAGCGACTTCCAGAGCCGCAGGGTCGATGGGATCACCACGAACGGGTCGCGAACGACGTGGAGAAACCGCGACTCCGGGAACATGTCGGCGAGCACACCGACGCGGGCGGTGTGCGGGGGGCTCTTGAGCACCGGCCGCCGCGGGTCGCGGACCGCGAGCATCGCGAGGAATCGGCGGAGCGTTTGCTTCCAGCGGTTGAGTTCGGCCGGTGGGAGCTTCGTGAGGTCGAGCGCCTCAGGCCGCGCGGGGCTGCTCACCGGAAATGCGATCCGCCGGTAGCACGAGGGCGCGCCGAGGCTCATCAGGGCAAACTCATCCTCCTGCGGACGATCCCAGCCGGCGGCGACGTCGTCCATCGGCCGCTTCGACGGAATCATCCAGCGAAGGGCCTGCGTCATCACGTCCTCGGTGAGAAGGAAGTGGCTGGGGGCGAAGCACTCGTAGGTGTTCGGGCAACAGAATCGGTCATCGAGCATCGCCAGTTCGTGCAGCAGCGTGGTGCCGCTTCGCCAGTGGCCGATGATGAACAGCGGCGGCGGCGTGGTGGGCTGGTCGCGGAGGCGGCGGCGGAATCGCGCATCCGACAGCGGGCCCATCAGCGAGTTGAAGCCCGTCATCATCGACACGGTGGCCGCCAGGCCGAGCTTCATGAAGTCGATCCGGTAGCCGTACTCGCGAAGCAGGCCGAACCACACGCCGGCCGGCATGCCGTGCCAGAACCGCGGGCTCCACCATGGATAGGCGTGGAACTCGCCCTTCTTTGCGGCAGTGGACGTGCTGGGGGAGTTCGACACGGGGGTCGGTTCGGGGTGGTGATCGGGGGGCCCTGGCTGCTGCCGGCCTCGGTCGCCGCAAATGTAGCGGAAACGGCCGGAGCACATCCGCTACGGGTTCTCCGTGAGCGATGCGCGGCCGTTTGTACAAGCCCAACGCCGTGAGGCGTGGGGAGCGGCCAGGAGAGGGCTGGGTCCAGCGTGGTTCGCCCGCGGCCTTACGGCCGGTCGGCTTGCACTCCTACCGCGCGGGACTGCTGG
>QWPO01000087.1 GCA_003669255.1 Planctomycetota bacterium
AGTAACTCGTCGACGAGCTTGGCCCGCGCGGCCTCCTCCACCAGAAATCGCGGCGAGAGCCCAGCCGCGTCGATCGCCGATTCCACCTTGGAGCGCAGCGGCTCTCGGGCGGCGGCGTCGGTCGTGTCGACAGCCGTTGCCAGCAGCCTCACGGCAACGCGCCGCATCGCGGCTGGAAGGTCGAGCGACGCCAGTCGCGTGGCAGCGGCCACGGCGTGCCGGTGGATGAGCACCATCCGCTGGCACGGCAGCGGAACGGCGAGCGGCCGCCGCCCCGCGGAGAGCAGCCAGCCGAGCAACTGCGTGCGAAAGCTCTCCCGCTCTGAATCGACGCAGATCTTCTGAAGGTCGTAGAGCAGCCGTGCCTGCGGAGCCCACGAGGATCCGTGCGATTCGTCAACGAGGTAGCGAAGAAAGGTCGCCGCGTCGTCGACCTGCGAGGCATCGAGATCGAGCGCCCAGCCGAGCCGCCGGGCGAAGGAGTCAACCTGCCGCTCGAGCCGACCGGTCGCCGGCCGCGCGTTGTCGGGCCGCGCCGTTGCCGCTCGCCACTCGTCGAGCGCCGCGCGGACGAAGTTGCCCTTGAGCGCCGTGCGATCGGCCTGTCGCCGGAGTGCCGCGGCGCGAGGCCTTAGCCACGCCGCCCACCGGAAAGGCTTGGTCGCCACCCCGGGTGGCTGAGCCTGGGGTGGCTCGGCCTCGGGATCGAGCATGGGTGGCAGCGCACGGGCCAGCAGGTCCTCCGCTCCAACCAGTGCGGCCAGTCGCTCGGCCAACGCGTCGGGATCGTCAACCGCCGGAAACCATGCCCCGACGGCCGCCGGTGTGAAGCACCGCAGTTCGAGAAACACCGCGATGAACTCCGCGAGCAGTTCGCGGTCGCTCGCCTCGCGGTCGAGGAGCCCTTCCTGAACGAGCACCTCGCGGGCCTCCGTGGCCACGGCGGGCGGGAGCACCTCCGCCATCGCGTCACCGGCCCGGGCGACGGCCGCAGGAGTTTCCAGGTCGAGCAGCGCGTGGAACACGAGCCGCCAATACTCCCGCAGCGTCTCCGCCTCGCCAGCGGCGTCACCGCGGTCGGCGGCGGGGCGGGCCACCACGGCGACCCGGTCTGCAAGATCGGCCGGCAGCGCGAAAACGTCGTCGGCCACCTCGGCGAGTCGCCGCGAGTCGAGCACGGCGATCTCGCGGTGCGGCGTCCGCGCCAGCGCCAAAGACAGATCGCGGTCGGCCCGGATGATCCGGCGGACCAGACGCGGTGATGCGAACAGCACCGCGGGAGCAGCGGCCTGGATCGCCCGCTCGACCGCGAACGCGTCGAACGGCGTGGAAGGTTCACCCATCCGGCGTCACTCCGCCTCGAGTAGGCGCCGGGCCTCGTCGATCTGCCGCCGTTTGGTGTCGTCGATCTTCGGCCACTCAAGGCCGAGGTTGCGGATCGTGCCGGCGAGCACCGCCGCCACGACCGCACGGCTGACCCACTTCTTGTCTGCCGGAACCACGTACCACGGCGCGTGGTCGGTGCTGGTGGCCGAGATCGCCTCCTCATAGGCGGCCATGTAGTCGTCCCAGTGCTGCCGTTCAGCGACGTCGGACGGCGAGAACTTCCAGTGCTTGTCAGACTCGTCGATCCGCGACAGGAATCGCTTCCTTTGTTCCTTCTTCGAGACGTTGAGAAAGAACTTGACGACGGTCGTTCCATTGCGGGTGAGGTGCCGCTCGAAGGCGTTGATATCGTCGAAGCGATCGTTCCACGTCCGCGGGCGATTCGTCACGCCGGGAATCCGCTGTGCCGCGAGCAGGGCCTCGTGCACCCGCACAACAAGCACCTCCTCGTAGTAGGAGCGGTTGAAGATGCCGATCCGGCCCCGCTCCGGCACCCGCTTCATGCACCGCCAGAGGAACGTGTGGTCGAGTTCCTCGTCAGACGGTTTCTTGAAGCTCGTCACCTCCACGCCCTGCGGGTTGACGCCGGACATCACGTTTTTGATCGCTCCGTCCTTCCCCGCCGCATCCATGGCCTGAAAGATCACCAGCACGCTCCAGGTGTCGCTGGCCCAGAGGAGTTCCTGCATCCGCGCGAGGTCGCCGACATCGGCGGCGAGGATTCCCTCGGCCATGTCCTTGCGCTCCCTCTCCGGAATGTCGCCGTCGCCGGCCCAGCCGGGATCACAGTCGGCAAGCCGGAACTTCGTGCCCGGCGGCACTCGGAAAGTCTTCTGAATCTTCGCGAAATCGATGGGCACGGATCAGTCTCCTGGGCGGGGCATCATCATACCCCCTCCCCGCCGCGGCCCGGACGGCAAACAATGGGAGGATCGCTTCTTCACCCGGGCGGAGACTTTTCCATGGCGGCAGTTCAGGTCGGCGAGCAGGCTCCGACGTTCACGGCGCCCCTGCAGGACGGCGGCACCTTTGACTCGGCCACGCTCCTCGGGCGGAAGTGGCTCGTGCTGTTTTTCTATCCCAAGGACAACACGCCGGTTTGCACCAAGGAGGCCTGCGCGTTCCGCGACTCCTACGAGAAGTTCGCGGCAGCTGGGGCGGAGGTGGTGGGCGTGAGCAGCGACTCCGTGGACAGCCATGCCCAGTTTGCGGCGAAGCACCGTCTCCCCTTTCCGATCGTGGCCGACACCGACCGTCGCGTCAGGAAACTCTTCGGCGTGCCGAACCCACTGGGCTTTATCCCGGGCCGCGTGACGTACGTCATTGATCGTGAAGGCGTGGTGCGGCTGGCCTACAGTGCGCTGTTCGCTTCCGACGATCACGTCCGCAAGGCGCTGGCGGCCGTCGGGGCGACGGGTGGGCAGTAGCGTAGGTTTTCAACCTGCACGTATTCGGCACAGGTTGAAAACCTGTGCTACATGGTGGTCAGTAGCGTAGGTTTTCAACCTGCGCGTATTCGGCACAGGTTGGCAACCTGTGCTACGTGGTGGTGCGGTGCGTCGGAAAGTCCGTATACCCCTTCGCGCCCGTGGGCGAATACCAGTCGGTCATGCTGGCCATCGGGGCGAGCGGCCAGCCGTTCGCGAACCGCTCCACGAGGTCGGGATTGCTGATGTAGGGACGGCCAAATGCGATCAGGTCGGCGAGCCCCTCCTGCACGGCGGCTTCAGCCGTGCCGAGCGTGTAGCCGCAGTTGCCGACGATTGGCCCGCGAAACACCCCGTGGAAATCGGAGAGCGTCATCGGTTCGCCAAGCTTGTGGAACCCAAACGCAAGCCCGTCCACGACGTGAAGGTAGCCGATGTCCATGCGGTCGAGCGCAGTCGCCGCGTGCAAAAACTGCTCGCGGTAGTTGGGAGACCCCATGTCGTTGAACACGCCGTTCGGTGAGATCCTCACGCCCACGCGGCGGCTCGGCCAGACCTTCGAGACCGCGGTCACCACATCCATGAGAAAACGGCACCGCTTCTCGATGCTGCCGCCGTAGTCGTCGGTGCGGAGGTTGGTCTTCGATTGCAGGAACTGGTCGATCAGATAGCCGTTGGCTGCGTGAATCTCAACGCCGTCAAAGCCGGCGGACCTGGCTCGGGCGGCGGCCGCGGCGTAATCAGCCACGACGGCAGCCACCTCGTGGGTCTCGAGCGACCTGGGCGTCTCGTAGGGCTGTTTGCCGACCGGGGTGTGGATGCCGTCGCCGCTGATCCTCACCGCGGAGGCCGAGACGGGCGGCCGTCCACCGTGGAAATCACTGTGCGACGCCCGCCCCATGTGCCAGAGCTGCAGGAAGATCCGGCCGCCGCGAGCGTGCACGGTGTTGGTGATGAGCCTCCAGCCGGCCTCCATGGCGTCGGTGTAGATGCCCGGTGACTCCAGCCAGCCGTTGGCCTGCGGCGAGATCGTGGTTGCCTCGGAGACGATCAAGCCGGCCGACGATCGCTGGGCGTAGTACTCCGCCATCGTCGTGTTGGGAACGCGATCCGGCCCGGAGCGGCTGCGAGTTAACGGCGCCATCACCACGCGGTTGGGGAGATCGAGGTCGTGGAGGCGGAAAGGCTCAAGCAGGCGGTGTTTCACGGCAGCAGCCTCATTCGGGGAGATGGTAAAAGCCGATCGCGAGGATCAGGTAGACGCCAAGCAGGAGAACACCCTCGAACCAGTTGGCCTTGCCATCGGCGATGAGTTCGCGGGTGATGATCGTGGCCAGCACGATCGCCACCACCTCGAAGGCGGTGAACGCGAGATCCATGGGCTGACCCATCACATAGCCCGCGAACACGAGCAGCGGCGCCACGAGGAGCACGAGTTGGATCGTCGAGCCGACCGTGGCGGCCATCACCAGCGACGGCTTGCCGCGGCGGGCGAAGTGGAACCCGGAGAGCACCTCGCCCAGGCTGCCGACCCCGCCGAGCAGCACGAGCCCGCTGAACGTCTTCGAGAGGCCGAGTTGCGCGGCGGTCGGCTCAAGGGCATGCGACAGCAGTTCGGTGACGAAGCCCAAAAAACCCGCAGCGACGACGAGCACCAGCAGGCTCCGCCAGATCGGCTCGGTGGGATGGTCGTCCTCCAGCCCCTCGGCCTCGGGAAGGCTCGTTCCCCCGCTGCCGCCGAACAGCGTGACCGCGACGTTTGCCGCGTACATCCCGATGAGCACAAACGACATCTCGAACGAGAGATCGCGGGTGCCATCGGGCGTGCCGATGTTGAACATCGCCGGCACGATGAAGCAGAACGCGCAGATGATCAGCATCGAGCCGTTCACCGCCAGCCGCTTGGGATCAAACCGCTGCTCACCGTAGCGGATGCCGCCGGCGATCAGGGCCACCCCGAGGCTGAGGAGCAGGTTGGCCAGGATCGCCCCCGTGAGCGACGCCTTCACGACTGGTGCCAGGCCGTTGGCGAGCGCGACGCCGCCGATGATCAACTCCGGAAGGTTGTTGAGGGTCGAGTTGAAGAGCCCGCCGAGGGTCGGTCCGAGCCGGGCCGCGAGCCGTTCCGTGGCATCGCCGATCAGGCGGACGAGCGGAACGATCGACACGAGAGCCGCAGTAAACACCGCGAGCGGCGGTGCCCCCTGCCACGCCAGGCCGATGGCAATGGGCACCGCGGCGATCA
>QWPO01000115.1 GCA_003669255.1 Planctomycetota bacterium
CGGCCGCAGGCAGCGAACTCTCAAAAGACGACGAGCCGGTCGGCGGCGGACTGACGCCGCCACCGACCGGCCCGTGAAATCTCGGAAGCGGTGCGACTACTTCTCGCCCGCCTGCTTCTTGAGCGTGGCGAGCAGGTCGGCAGCCTCAGACTTGGTGGCGAACATCGGCTCGTTCGCGATCACTTCCTCGAGGATCTTCCGAGCCAGGTCCTTCTCGCCGCGGTCGGCAAGAATCTTCGCCACGTAGAACGCGCCGTCGCTCGATAGCGCGTTGCTGCGGCGGACCTGCTCCAGGATCCGCTCGGCATCCTCGCGGCGACCCAGCTTGTAGAACACCCAGGCGAGCGTCGTCACCGCCGGAATCTGCTGCGGGGTGTTCTCCCGGTACTTGGCGACGTTGGTGTCGGCCAGTTCGAGGGCACGACGACGGGCTTCCTCGTCGTCGCTCTCAATCAGGACGAGGGCCAGCGAGTTGCTCACGTCGAAGTTGCCCGGCGACTGGAAGTGGGCCTCGTTGAGGAACTTCTGGGCCGTGGAGTAGTCGCGGCCCACGCGAGCCACGAGCCCCCGGACGAACTTGGCCTCGAGGTTCTTGGCGTCGAGCTTCAGGGCCGTGTCGGCCGCGGCCTTGGCCGCCTCGAGGTCGTTCTGCTGGAGATACCAGCGGGCCGCGAAGAGCTGCACGGCGGGATCGGTCGGAGCCGCCTTGATGGCGTCTTGGATCCACTTCTTGGCCGCGTCGCGCTTCTTGGCCTCATCGTTCCGCTGGGCCATCGCCAGTTCCGGGAGCGGCGAGTTCTTGTCGATCTTCTTCGCCTCCTTGAACTCGGCGAGCGCCTCCGGCTCCTTGCCGAGTTGGAAGAGAACGTTGCCCATCCGCAGCCGCGAGCCGGCGTTGTCGGGATCGAGTTCGATCCACTTGGCGAGGTGCTTCTGGGCGTTCTCCCACTGCCGACGACGTTCTGCAACGGCGGCGGTGCCCGCTTCGCAGCGGATGTCGAAGTCACGACGCCGCTTCGGGTTTTCGTTGTACGCCGAGGTCAGCGTGGCCGCCCGCTCGAAGAGGACGTCGGCATCGGTGATCCGCCCTTCGCCGAAGGCGAGGTCGCCGAGCTTGAGATACGACTCGGGATCGGTCGGAAACTTCACCGCGGCGTTCTCGAGCTCCTCCCGCGCCTGCGGCAGCTGGTTCACCGCCATCCAGAGAGTGGCCATCATCACGCCCGGCGGGGGCAGCTTGGGGTTGTTGCTCTTGGCTCGCTCGAGGATCGCCCGGCAGCCGTCGATGTCGCGGTCGCGAAACCGCTCGATCGCGTTGGTGATCTCCTTGTTCATCGCGTCGTCGGAGACGGCGTTGCCAATGAGCGCCTGGGCGGTGACCTGGGCCTGCACTGCCGCGCCACCGGCTGCGGCTGCGGTGGCCACCAGGGCCATCACCAGGCGACGGAACGTAAACCTGAAGCCGTAGTCCATTGCTCGAAAACTCCTGGAAGGATGCGTTCTGGAAAAGCCGGTGGATCCGCGGGGAAACCCCGAAACCCGCATGTTCGGTTACTCTATACCTCGATTTTCCCCTTTTCCATGGGCTGGCCAAATCCGGCGGCGAGCGATGTTTCTGGGAGCTGTCTGCGAGCGGGAGGTACTCGTGGCCCCGAGGGCCCGCGGCCTGTTCGTGGCCAGGGCCGTCTATGCCGGCACGCTGCTGGGGATCATCGCCACCTGCTGGCTCCTGGTGTCGGGCACCCGACCGATCACCACCGTCGGCGACACCGCGCGGTTCGGCGGCACGCTGCTGAGGATCCTCGGCCCCCTGCAACTCGCCCTGGCGATGATGTCGGCAGCCCTCACGAGCGTGGTGGCGGTGGGCGTCGAGAAGGACCGCAAGACGCTGGAGCTTCTCCTCGTCAGTCGGCTCGACGACGCCCAACTCGTGCTCGGCAAGCTCGCCGGCAGCCTCCTTCGCACCGCCCTGCTGCTGGTGGCCGCCGTGCCCGTGTTCGCACTGGCCACGGCTTTCGGGGGTGCGACGCCCGCCCAGATGGCGCGGGCCTTTCTGGTGACCGCGGCGGCGGCGGCGACAGCCGCCGCGATCGCCAACGCAATCGCCTTCTGGCGCGACACCACGTTTCAGTCGCTGGCGATCACGCTGTTTGCAATCGTCGCCTGGCTGGCCACCGGTGAGGTGGTGGCCGCGGTCTATGGCGGCGATGCCGCAGCAGCGATCTCGCCGGTGCGCGGCCTGTTCGCCTCACTCTCGCCCGCGGGCAGCAGCATCCTCGCACCCCTGCTCGGCTCGTGCGGCGCGATCGCGGTGATCGCCACGGTGTGGGCGATCGCGCGAGCCCGGGCGTGGAACACGCGGATTCAGGTGCGGCCACGGTTTGAAGACGAAGCCGGCGGCGGGGCGGCCGGCGCCAGGCGGGAGCCGCGCACGGTCTGGTCGAATCCCGTTCTCTGGCGGGAACTCCGCACCCGTGCCCACGGTCGGGCGATGCTCGCGGTGCGGATCGCCTGGTTGTTGCTCTTCGCCGCCGCGGTCGCCGGGATCATCGCCCAGGCCAGGGCTCAGCGGCCCGACCGGATCGGCATCGCCACCGCCGTGGTGCCGATGGTGGTGGCGAGCCTCCTGGCCATCACCGCCCTGGCCGTCACCAGCGTGACCATGGAGCGAGACCGGGGCACATTCGATCTCCTGCTCGTCAGCGATCTGGAACCCAAGGAGTTTGTCTGGGGGAAGATCCTCGGGGTGCTCGGGGCGGCCGCCGACATGGTGGTGCTCCCGATCGGCCTGTGCCTGGCCCTGGTGCCGCTGGGCATCGCCACCCCGGAACACGGCGGGGAACTCGCCCTGGGCCTCGCGGTGCTCACGTTCTTTGTCGCCGTCCTTGGCGTCTACGCCGGGCTGTCGCACGTCGCCTCGCGACGGGCGATCGCCGTGGCCCTCGGCATCGTGGCTTTTCTGTTCGTGGGCGTGGCCACGGCGATGCGGATCATGGTCGCCTTCGGCGGCAGCTTCGAACTACAGCTCGCACCGTTTCTGGCCGCGATCGTCGGAGGCGCCGTCGGGCTCTACGCGGCGCTTTCCGCCCGCAACCCGTCGCCGGCGGTGGGCTGGACGTCGGCGCTGCTGCCGGCGCTCACCTTCGTGGCGATCACCAGTTTCCTGCAAGGGAGCAGCCTGCAGGTGCTGCTGGTCGTGCTTGCGGCCTACGGCTTTGCCACGCTCGCGTTGCTCGTGCCGTCGATCGCCGCCTTCGACCTGCTCACCGGACGTACCACAACCGGCGAGTGACGATCACCGCCGCGTCGTCGGCCCGTCGGGTCGGGAGGCGGTCGCCCCGGCGCTCGTCCCCTCCAGGGCAGCCAGCCGTTCGGCCGCATCGCTCGGGTCGCCGCCGCGGACCATCGCGGCGCGATAGCTGTCGATGGCATCGGCCGGTCGGCCAAGCGCCTCCTGCGCCCGGCCCTCGAGCGTGAGCACGTTGGCGGGGGTCTGGCTCGGGCCGTAGGTCTCGCTCAAAACGGCCAGCGTGGCCAGGGCCCGCTGCGGCCGGTCGAGGCGTCGGTAAGCCTCCGCGGTGTCGATCAGCACGCTCCGGTCGGACGGATCGATCGCGAGCGCCCTGTGGAAGTCGGCGAGCGCCGGTTCGGCCTGACCGCGAGTGAGCGACACCTGGCCGCGCAGGTGCCAGGCATCCGCCGATCCCGGTGCCACGCGAACCGCTTCGCGGGCGAGTCGGTCCGCGTCGTCGAAGAGCCCCATCTCCAGATACATGCTCCCGCCCTGCACGCAGAGCTCGGCATCCTCCGGGGAGAGCCGGAGCGCCTCGTTGATCTGTGCCACGGCCTCCATGCGCTCGCCCCGCTTCCAGAGCACCTCCGCGTAGTGGCGGCGGGCATCGATGTCGCTGGGGCAACTCTTCACGGCCCGTTCCAAGAGCCCCTCCGCCCGCACGAGGTCGCTGCGATCGGCCGCCGACAGACCTTCGTTGCACAGCCGCCTGGCCTCCGCAACTTCCGGCGCGACCGGCCCGCCGCGTTGCACAAGCCTGCACCCCGTCCCCGACGTCGCGACGAGGGTCGCGACGGCCAAGAAAACAGCTGCGGAGCGTGGTGGCGACATCTCGGGATCGAACAGTGGAGGCTCGACCTGACGGTAGCGAGCCAGGCCAGCGGTCGACAGGCGTGTTGGAGCCTGCCGAAATCCCGCCGTTCGCCGAGTTTGCCGCGGCGCCGGGAACAGGGCTTGTGGCCCGTAGATCGTCCACCTACCACCCCGCTCGACATGCCATCCCCCTCGCCAAGCCTCGCGTCCGCCACCCTTGCCATCGCCCTCGTGGCCGTGGCCGCGGGCTGTACCGTGCGCGATGAGCAGGCGACGGCCAGCGGCGATGGCCGGTGGTGGGCGGCGGCCCCGTCGCGGCCCACGGGCGGCCTCATCGGCGGTGGCGCCGTCGCCCCGCAGGCAACCTCCGCCATCGACTATGTCGACGGATACGAGACCGGCTCACGGCGTGCCACGGAGTCGGGCGTTCCGATGCTTGTGGTGTTTCGGGCGACGTGGTGCCGCTGGAGCGGTGAACTCGTGCAGGCCGCGGTGGCCGACCCGCGGGTCGTGCGGCTCTCGCGCCGGTTTGTCTGCGTGGCCGTCGATGCCGATCGTCATCCCGACACCTGCCGACAGTTTGGCGTCCAGGCATTCCCGACGGTGATCATTCTCGACCCCACCGGCACGGAACAATTCCGGGCCACCGGCTCGGCCGCCTCGGCCCACATCGCCGCGGCCATGAACGAGGTTCTGACCGATCAACTTCGGCCCCGCCGCATCGCGGCCGAGGCAAGCGGTCCCGCGCGGTAGGAGTACAAGCCGACCGGCCGTAAGGCCGCGGGCGAACCACGCTAGACCCAGCCTTCTCCTGGCCGCACCCCACGCCTCACGGCGTTGGGCTTGTACGAGTGAAAGCCGACCGGCCGTAAGGCCGCGGGTGAACCACGCTAGACCCAGCCCTCTCCTGGCCGCACCCCACGCCTCACGGCGTTGGGCTTGTACAAAC
>QWPO01000179.1 GCA_003669255.1 Planctomycetota bacterium
TGCTGCTCCTCAGCCCGCGGATGACACTTTTCTCCCACCCGTCACAGAGAATGCCGGCGGACACCAGATGATTCTTCCACTTCTTCAGAAATGACGGATCGCAACCAGGCTGTCGGCCCGCCAGTCGGAGCAGAGTTTGCTCGTTGATCTGCCGCTCACCATCGAAACCGATCTTGGAGATGAAAGCCCTCGCAAACCCCAGGAATCGCTCTGTCGCACGACCGGTCCGAATATGGCTCTCTGCATACTCCTGAAGCCGCTCGGATACCCGCGAGGGAAGTTCGGAGAGTTCCTGCTGCCGTGCACCAACCAGTCCTGAAAAACACCCCTTACAATTATTCAAAAAGAAGGGGAGTCCTTCTTCCTCCATGTACGGGAGGAGACTCTCTTTTCTGTCTGGGAAACGTGCATCGTTGGCACGAATCGTGGCGTAGAGGTCGAGGGTCTTCTTGTTTGGTTTTTTGACGAGGTTCTTGATCGTGGAACGAATCTGCTTTTCGACGAGATGGAAGTCTTCGTCGTTGATTCTTGAAACAAGACCGTTGTGTTTTTTGAATACCCACTTTTTTATTGCCTGAAACGCAAGTTCCTGTTTGTCCACGCGGTCATGGAACTCACGAAGAAGAAGGGCTTCAGCAATGGGCTTGAGAAATTGGCCGTGGAGTTGATCTGGTTGGTCGATGCCACGCAGGCAGGTGTTTTTCAGTTTTGACCAATAGCCAGTGCCAAACTCCACCTGGGTTCCAGAGAAGACCTTGGCTGAAGGAACAGGAACAAGAAGTGGATTCTCGGCAGTGAATGAAAAATCCCTGACGAGAGCCAGTTCCCGGTACCTTTCATAGACCTCTCCAGCCTGATGTGCTCCAGAGATGTGCTGGTAGAGACCCTCGCAGTCGAATCTCTGGTCCGTGATCTTCAGCTCACGGTCGGTGAAGACCAGCTTCCCGTAGCAGCCCGGCATCGAGACCAGGTTTTCACCCGGAAGGATCTCGATATTTCCTAGTCCTGGGAGGCCACACGATCGAAGACGCATGTCGAGATCGTGATCACCGAGCGAAAGGAGAAAGTCCCGGATCTGGGCATCCAGCTGCTGCCTGGGTCTTTGACCGTAGGTGACCAGCCAGAGCTGGATTCCCGTGGGTTCTATGCCGCGGTACTGCCAGAAGCTGCTTTTGGCACCGACTCGTCGAACAAGCTCCGGCAGCCGCTCCTGGAGCCTCTGGACGAGCTCGAGATGCACTTCGGTGCTTTGACGCGTTGGCGAGTGGTTGTCGAGGTCGATCACCCTGAAGCGAGTGGATGCACCGGCGGGAACATGGAAACTCTCTGCCCTGAACTTCCCCATGGGGATCCCAGCGGCACATCGCCTGTAGTTGAACCCCGCTTCGATGACGCCTCGTGCACCGCCCCGCACCTTCTTTGGATCCGCCCTATAGACGCAGTCGTCTTCCTTCGAGCGATAGCCGAAGGTTTCTGGATAGTCCGCGAACAGGTCCAGGAGGTAGTTCCTTGCGACCGTGTAGGGACGGAGCTGCGTGGTGTCCTTTTCCCGATAGAGACCGACGTACCTGCCGTTCCAGTGCAGGAGTCGGTCTGGTTCCGCGTCACGCCTGATGCCGCGTCCTTCGCGGCGCCACTGGGTTTTGGTCTGGATGCGTGCCGCCGGGCTTCGAGTGTCCATTGTTGCTCTCCTCTTTCCCATAGGAGAGCGAGGCTGGAACGAAAGTCAGATGGGGTGACTACATCCAGTGAGGGCGAGCCGTGTCGATCAGCCGTGCTCCCTGTTCACCCCTGGTGAGTTGGCTTTTGGGCTGGAAAAAGAGGGTTTTCTTCTCATTGAGGAAGAGGTGTGTCAGCTGCCTTTTGGATTGGGTGTAGGCGCTGTGTGGGGCGGGTCTGGGGAATTGATGTGCTGGTGCCGAGGGCGTCGTTGACCAGAAAACCACTTTTCCGAGACTCGCTGCGCCGAGCACAAACCGCTTCGGTGCGATCAGAGGCGATTTAAAAGCGGCACGATCCCTTGGATGAGTAGCCGAGCTCACCCTTGCCGCCGCGGTGCCGCCGCGAATGAAAAACCACTTTTTCGGGAATCGTGGCAGAGGTGTGGGAGCCTATCAGCGTGCTGGCTAGACCCGTTCGTGCCGCTGCCCTCCTCGACGGATCTCAACCAGATGGAATCCTGTTTCAAAAAAAGAAACTCAAAAACCTGGTTGGAAAAACCTCAGGCTCGACACCCCTTTGGTGGCCGTCCTCGGCGCCACGATGGGTTCTCTTTGCGGCTTGGCACTGACGGATCGACTCGGTGACGTACGTCACCGCCGGCCCTCAAGCGAATCCATGGCCTCGCTTCAAGGGTCCGGCAAAGTGCGACAGATCAGCGACGAGGTCCGACATGCCTCAATGGCAGTGAAGTCGCTGCCTCCCGTGCGTTCTTCTGCCACTTCTGCATTCGCCGAATGGCTCGGTGCCCGGGACACGAATAATTCTCTTGTCAGTCCAACCCGTTCCCCACCAAGAACTTACTTTTTTTAAAAAATCCCCGGCAAAACAGGCCCAAAGTCATGGCATGCCGCTTGCTGCGAGTCCACCGGTTTCTCTACTCCGACTTATCGCAACCCAGTACCGAAAGGACCACAAATGCTCCATCAGATTCGTTTCTTCACGCAGGAAGAGGCCGTTGAGAAGTACCACATGCCACCAAGTATTGCGGCGAAGGTTTTCCGCTCGTTGAGATCGTTCCAGGGCAGCTGTGGCAACCCGGTGTATGCCGAACTTGAGATTGATGCTGCGATCCGCAAGTACCTCACGCCGAGTGATCGCGTCGGTCGGAAGATCACCACGAATGACTACGGTCAGCTTGCCAAGAAGTTGAAAAACGAAGGATCCAGTTGGTCAGAGGTCGCAAAGGCCGTAAACGAAAAGTACGGCACCACCTACAACGCGACCTCAATGCGTCGCTGTGTGGAGCGGGTAAACGATCGCAAGTCCGGTCTGGAGTTGGAAGAAGAAAACTGATTGCGGACTTGTTGTGGCCGGCAGGGGTCAGTTGCCACTCTTGGGCATCACTTCGTTCGTGCTGACTCGGATCGACGGATGACCGTCAGAGTCAGCACGAACGGGAGAGTGAATCCAGGAGAAGAGTGATGACGATGCAGAGTGCACCAACCGGCATGCAGCCGGTTGGTAATGTGACCGAAGAGGCGATTTCCGCCTCAGGGACGATGGTCGCGGCCGCCGAGGTATCCAGCGACACGGCGACGAGGAACGACGCTTCCAGTGTCCGCGAGGCTGCCCGCTGGCTGGGCGATCTCGCCGCGGCGCACGCGATCACCGAGGCGTGCGGTCCGACGGGGCAGACCGATTCGGATCTCGCGGCCACCAGATTGGCCCCGATGGTGCTTGGGACCACGGGCGAGACGGCCGCCGAGGAGGACGAGATTGTCGGCATCCCTGATCCGGACGACCGCCCGCCGACCCCCGAGGAGCAGGAGGCGGTGGGTCGGGAGCTCACGGCCCTCTTCGAGCAGTGGGACAGGGAGGCGGAAGCGAACTCCCAGCCTCCGGATGGCACCGCGGTCGTGGCGGGGCCGACCGGCGACGTCATCGGCGAGACGGCTGCGGCGAACGAGATGGCCGATGGTGCCGAGGCCGTGGCCCTGCCCGGCGACCTCGCCGCGGCGGACGAGCCGACCGAGTTGGCCGTGCCCGAGAGTCAGCCGGAGTGGGGTGTCGCCCCTGACGACTTCCATGCGGGCAGCCCCGACGATACGTCGGACGACGAGGATTCCCAGCGGCCGGACATCTTGGGCGACGAGGCGGACGAGGCCCGAGAAAACGGGGCGCCCGAGGTGGATGACAACGGCGTCACTGACTTGGGCACAGAGGCGACGACGCCGCCCGACGTGAACGAGACGCCGCCCGAGGCCACTACCGAGGCGATGGGTGAGGCGGCCGCCACGGCATCATCCACCGAAGCTTCACAGGCTGGTTCCGCCGCCGCGGACGAGGCCGCTCCCGAAGCGGAGTTGAACGTGCAGCACCTTTCCAAGCAGGCGTTGGACTCGCTGCTGGACGAGTTGACCGGCGAGCTCGTTGCCCTCGAGGACTTTGGTGGTGAGGTCGATGATCGGGCCTTCGAGAATGAATGGCTCGGAAGTCACACAGATCTCAGCCTGGCGGTTTTCCGGGCGCAGCTTCTCAAGACCGGCAAGTGCACCTTCGACGTCGACGACGGTGGGAAGCTACTCGACGATCCCGTGAAGTTTCCACTGGCCCAGAAAGACGGCGCTCGGATCACCCTGCGCGTCTACGGAGGATTGAGCGAGGCCCAGAAGCGCAGTTTCATTCTCCTCAAGCAAGCTCGCGAGAGGGTCCGCACCGAGGCGGAAAACCGGGAGTTGAAGCGCAGAATCATCCTGGCGGGGCTCGTTCAAGGGTTGACCTACAAGTCGATCGCCGAGATGGCCGGGGTCCACCCGATGACGGTGCGGAATGTCGAGAACCGGGCGGTGGCGGACAGCAATTCCAAGCTTGGAAATACCAAACGGCCGGATGGGCGATTCAATCCGGAGACCCGCGAGAAGATTGTCGAGGCCAGCAAGCTTCGGGCGGAGGGCAAGAGCAACCCGGAGATCGCGGCGGCTTTCAACACGGACGAGAAAACCGTCGCGAAGTGGTTCAAGGATCCCCCTGCCCAGAGTACGACGAAGATCGAGGACAAGCCCGACAAGAAGCCGAAGACCAGCCGGGCCACCACGCCGCCCCACCCGCCGCAGACGATCAAGGACCTCGCCGCCGGTGACGGTGTCCCGCAGCTTCATCGGCGGGTCCTTGACCGGCTCGGGCAGGGTACTGAGGCCTACATCGACCGGCTGCAGGTTCACGCGGCGGAGATCCGGCAGGAGGTGGAGGCGGTCTCCGACATCGATGAAATGCAGGACTTCTTGCTCTGCTACAGCCTGGGCTTGGCGCTCGGCGAGCTGCGGCTCAGGAATCTGCTCCGCGGCGGCGGCGAGATCGACGTCGAGGAGGCCGTCCCCCCTAGCGACTCGAGCCCCGACAAGGCCGAGCATGAGCCCGATACCATCCTGCTCGGCACCGTGATGGCCATCGAGCCGCACGAAGTGCTTGTCGCGCTGCCTGTCGGCGGCGGCGGCGTGATCGACAACCGCGACAATTACCTGGACTGGCACGCGCCGCCCAAAGTGGACGAGGTCGTTCGGGTCAGGGTCGAGGGTTTCGATTGGAGGCGGGGGCTCTGGAAGCTCCAAGAGGTGGGAGCGCAGACACCAGCCCCGGCCCCGGGTGCAATCGCCGGGTCTTACCGCGACGACCGCTGCTCACCCGACGCGGATCTCGCCGGCCGCAAGGCCGGCCGCAAGGAGATGGGGGTGACCAAGTGATCTCTTTTGAGATTGGTTCGGGCATTCGTTATCTGACCATTTGCGATGGACTCGGCAGCGTGCACCTGGCCTGGCAGCGGCTCGGCTGGAGCTGCGTTGGGGTGTCCGAGATAGCACCGTTTCCCAAGGCGGTCGTGAAACATCACTGGGCCCTGCGCGAGCTCGGGGATTTGAAGAGGTTTCTCGAATGGCCAGAGAGGCTGCTGGCAGATGTCGATCTGCTGGTGGGCGGGACGCCATGCCAAGCGTTCAGCGTGGCGGGCAATCGCCTCGGCCTGGCCGACGAGCGAGGCGGCCTGACCTTGGCGTTCGTCGCTCTGTATGACCACATCAACAGGATCAGGAGGAAGTATGGCCGGCCGCCGGCGATCTTGCTGTGGGAGAACGTCGATGGTGCGTTGACCATGGATGACAACGCGTTTGGCTGTCTCCTCGGCGGGCTGCTGGGGTGCGACGAAGCTCCCCGAACGAAGAGTGGGAAGTGGAATAAAGCTGGGTTCATCAGCAGCGAATCCGCCCGGGTTTGCTGGCGGGTCCTAAATGCCGAAAAATTTGCCGTAGCACAACGCCGGAAGCGAGTTTTCTGCCTCTGTGTGCCGTCCGAACTCATCGAGCGTTTCGGAGACCGGGCCTGCCCGTCCCGGATTCTGTCGCTCCGCAGCTCGGGTGAGTTGAAGCCCCTCACACTGGACGCGGCGAGTGGGATTATGGAGGCCAGTTCGGTAGCGAATGCTTCCGAATCGGTTTACGGA
This sequence comes from Planctomycetota bacterium, assembly GCA_003669255.1. GTDB lineage: Bacteria > Planctomycetota > Planctomycetia > Pirellulales > UBA1268 > QWPN01. The sequence goes on from QWPO01000179.1 coordinate 6,155, forward strand.
TCCTCGGACTTGCCGTGGCTCAAAGGGGTACCCAGTTGTTTCTCGTTGCCGCGAAGCGTGAGCCTGTCGGACGTTCTGGAGACCGGGCCGGTCGACGACAAGTACTACATCACTGCCGAGAAGGCCGTGAAATCGCTCCAGTTCGCGAAGGCCAAGGGCAAGCAACTGCCGCCGCTTTACGAGGCAGTACTTATGAAGGTGGCGTCTGGGAGTCGCGGCATCGCAGGTGATGTCGGGCGGGACAGCGGCGATCCCGTGGTCGTTCCCGTCGCCACAAGCGAGGTCGCTAATACGCTCACCGTTTGCCGCTGGGAGGGTTTCCGAAGCAACGGCATGCCGAAACACGGTCTGGTGATCGAGGGAGACCGGCTCAGGATCCTCACACCCTGCGAATGGGAGTGGCTCATGGGTTTCCCGGCCGGCTTCACGCTAGTCCCGAACCATAAGAACGAGCTGGCGAAGGACTCGTCCCGCTTCGCCGGGTTGGGCAACTCGATCGTGGTGCCGATCCTGAGCTGGATTGGCCAGCGGATCGCGCAGGGGTTCACCGTGGATCCGCTGCCCGGGCCTGCTTCCTAGGCAAAGCCGATGAGGCCACCGCCGCCGCACCGAACAACTAAGCGTCCAGGAAGTCCTGATTTCCAGAGTCCAGAAACCACGAGTCCGGGCATCACCGGAAAACGAGAGGAGAAGGATCAGTGAGTTACGATCGGTATCTGAAGGAACTTGAGGAAGAGTTCAGCGTCATCCGTGATCGGGTGTGGGGAGTCAGCAACGGTTTCAGCAACGGGTTCTATCTGCACGGGCCGCCCGGGATCAGCAAGACCTTCACGGTCGTGAACTTTCTGGTGGACAAGTCGATCCCGCATGAGCACGTACAGGGTCAGCTGACAGGCTCGGCGCTCTTCGACGTCATCGAGGAAAACCCCGACGGGGTGATCGTGTTGGATGACGTGTCGGCCATCCTCGGGGATCCGAAGGCCGTTCAGATTCTCCTCGCGGCTCTGGGTTCGCCTCCCGACGGATCCCGGATTCGGAAGGTGCCCTACCGCACCGCCCGCGGCACACGGGTGGTCGACTTCACGGGCGGTGTCATCTTGATCACCAACCTCACGCTTGACGAGCACCACAACGGCGTCATCGCGGCGCTCAAAAGCCGGGTGGACGTCCAGGAGTTCGACCCGACCCCCGAGCAGGTCGAGGCCCTGATCTTCAAAATCGCGATGGAGGGCCCGGCCGGGGTCGCCGCCGAGGAAGCCGTGACGGTCGCGGAGTTCCTTGTGCTGGAGTGCCGGAGGCGGGGAACCCGCCTGACCGTCCGCCTTTTCGTCGACCATGCCCTGCGGGACTACCGGATGTGGAAGGCCGGAGGGCTCGAGAACGACTGGACTGTGCTCGTGCGGGCGACCGTGGCCAAGGAGTTCGTGCCCCAGAGGCGCGCCGTCCGCGGCATGCCCACCGGCGACCAGGTGGCCACCGACCGGCGCAGCGTGCCCGCGATCCGCAGAGGGTTCCCTACGCTTGAGCAAAGGCGTCGGGTGTGGCAGGAGCAGAAAGAGGCGGCAAGAGGAGGTTCGGCGACCGACCACTAGTTGGCTGCCGCGGGCTAGGGCGACAGGCAGCCTCCAGAAGGGGCAAGCGTCGCACCACGTTGTCTGTGTAATCGATGACCGGAACTTTAGAGACCGATAACCACAAAGGAGGATCGCATGCCGACGTTCCAACGGATGAAGCTCAGACAGATCAAGGCGACGTTTCCCCAGCTCGCCCAAGGCGTGGCCTGTATCTCATGGTTTCGCGATCTCTTCGACCGTCATTCCGCGTACGTCGTGGACGACGGAATGTGTTTCAGGATCCGATCCCGCAAGCCCCTCAAGTCCTTTCATTCGGGCGCCAAGCACTGGACTGCATGGATCTACCCCGACCATGTGAGTGTGCGCGCATCGAGCACCGTGCGGACCGTTGGGCCACTTGGAACGGGTCCGGTCGAGCACATCGTAAGGACGAAGTTCGACCTGTTCGATTTCCCGGTATTTCTGAACGCAGTCAGCGAGCAGCACAAGCGGCAGGCCCCGATCACCAATCAGCCCGTGGGCAAGTCCAGTACGAAGAAGCCCTACTCTTGCGCAAAGGCGAAGCCTTCCAGCCGGCGTTTGCCCAGCAGGGCCCCTCGGGTAACCGCGAGTTTTGGGACGCCCTAGGAGGCCCTCGTCACCCCTGGCCCCGTATGCTGCTGCCCGGGGCGGGGCGCCGTGATCTGGAATGGCGGCCTGCAGTAAGATCCGAGCACAACGCCCGGATGCCGGCCATAAAGACTTTGCCGCCCTACTCGCTACCCGCCATGCCCTCCCAGATCTCTCTGCTCGTCGCCCACCCCAAGGAACTCATCCGCGCTGGCCTCCGATCAATGCTGGCGAGCTCCCCAGTGAAGATCGTCGGGGAAGCCAGCGACGCCCCCAGCACCCTCACGCTCGCCAGGAAGCACAAGCCGGCCGTGGTGCTTCTCGACGCGGCTCTTCCAGGCGGCGATGCGTTTGAACTGGCGCGGACACTGTCGAAACCCCTGCCCGTAACCAAGTTCGTATTCGTGACCGAGATCGACAATCCGACCTACATGGCCCGCGCCCGTGCTGTCGGGGCCGCAAACTGCCTGCTCATGGGATTCAGCCTGCGGGAACTCGTCACGACCATCGAGAACGCCGCCGCAGGAAAGTCGGTCTCGGGATCATCGCCGTACGCCAGGATCGCAGCCTCGATGGAGCCGCGAGACGCGCGGGCTGTTCGTGACTCCGGACTCACGCCCCGGGAATCGCAGGTCCTTGCCCATGTCGCCTTCGGACTGTCCAACGACGAGATTGCCCGGTCGCTCGAAATCAGCGTCGAGACCGTCAAGGAGCACGTCCAGAACTTGCTGCGGAAACTGGCCGTGAATGACCGGACTCAGGCGGCCGTGTGGGCGGTGCAGTCTGGGTTAGTGTAGGGCCGCTGCGGGTACAGGTACGCTGCCGAATGGCGGCATGTGATAGACGACCGATGATCCTCCGCTTTTCCCAGAAACTTGGCTCACGGCTCAAAGCCGGCACGCTGAAGCCGCTGCCGATGGATGCCGCTCCCGTCGCGGACTGGACGAGCCATATCTTCTTTTCTGGCCGGACGCCCTACATCCTCGTCAGCAATACCACTGCACTCTACTCCACCGTGCTCTACGCCAAGGGAATCACGAACGACAGTATCTTCATCGTCCGCTTTATGGCCGCCCTCAGGGAGTTCATGGAAGCCGACGGGCTCGCATTCGCCTATGACCGCTTCATCGGGCCGCGCACCGGGCTTATCCGTTTCGCCTCCACGCTCAGTCGCTCGGTGACGGGCTCGATGAACGAATTGATCGCCTCTGCTCAGGTACTTCTCGCCGACGAGGAGACATCCCCGTTCGACCTGGGGTTTCAGCTCAACGACCTGCTCCTGTCGGCAAGCACCACCGAAGAGGCACGCGACTACGGCAAGCCGCGGGATGCTTTTCGGGCACTCATTGCAAAGTCAAGCGCCCCATGAAACCTCATAGAGCCTGGCTCGGGCAGTGTGAAGCGGCGAAGACGATCCGGTATGAGTTTGGTACTGACCGGGCTCTCGCCTACCTGATCGGCGAGAAGTTCATCAACTTTGTCAGCGCGGCCGAAACCGATGAGGCTTTCCGGGAGGAGATTCCGGCGTTCGTGGACGAGATCACACGCATTTTTGAGCGTTGGCAACTCGCTGCCTACTTGGAGACGGCCCGCCAAACCGAACCCTTTGATCCATCAGACTACGACGACCCCGCGGAAGCCGAGTTCGAACGAAGGCTGCAGCTTCGGGAATCGGCTAATGAGCTTCTGCTGGTGGAACGCCAGGGAGTGGCTGCTGGAGGGCTGATTCATCCAACGCAGCTCCGGCTCAACGCCGCCGCTTGATCTTGGCCACTCTGGCGACCAAATAGCCCACTTCGTCCCCGTCCAGTTCGGCGACCGGGGCCAGGCCATGGATGTTCCTCAGCAGGTCGTCCAAGCTGCCAAGGAACCCGCGAAACTCCGGCTCGCCCTCGGGGCGGCCGAGCAGCATCCCGTCGGAAGTAGCCACAAGTTCCGCGAGCACCGGGGTCGTCCAGCCCTTCTCACCGACCAGGCACGCCAGGATCGCCGTGAACTGGTCGCTCACTTGGACCGACCGCACCTTCCGCGAGACGTCCAGCCGAATCTGCTCGGGTTCGCGATTGGGATGGTCAGGGATCACTGGCATCCTCGAAGGGGCTTCGTCGCCGGGCAGGGGCGTTCATCCGTTTTAGAGCAACACAGCAGACGTGCGTGCTTCTGGCGTCCCAGCCTCAGAAACTTAAGGCCGGCCACGTGCACTTTTCCCAGATCTACTCGTCCAACTGTATAGGGCGGGACCAAGCGGCTGTGTTGGTTTTCAAGGGGGGCATGGTGCAGATCATGCTTCCGAAGAAGGCAGTTCCAGGAGAGAGGGATGTCACTGAGTCAGGGTCGCAAGCCGAGGCCCCCACATCTCATCGCTTCGGAGCATGGCATTGAGGATGACCAAGAGCTTCCGCATGCACGCTGTAAGCACGACCTTCGGCGGCTTGCCCTTGGCCAGGAGGCGAGCAGCGAAGGCACGGATCACGGGGTTGTGCTTCTTGGCGCTGATGGCAGCCATGTAGAGGCCACTGCGCACCGTGGCGCGTCCGCCCCAGATGGTGCGGCGACCCCGGAACTGGCCGCTGTCACGGTTGAACGGGGCGACGCCCACGAGGGCCGCCACCTGCTGGCGGTTCAGCCGCCCGAGTTCGGGCAGTTCGGCCATGAGGGTGGCTGCTGTCTGGGCCCCGACACCGGGGACGCTCTTGAGCCGCTCGTACCGGCCCCGCCAGTCGTCGTTCGACTCGACGAGTTGGATGATGGCCCGATCGATCCGCTTGAGGTCCTTGTCGATCCCCTCGATCGACTTCCGCACGCTGTTGCGGACGAGCGTGGAGTGGGCCTGTTCGCAGCGGTTTTTCTCGGCGGTCCGGTGATCCACGAGTTGCCGCCGCCGAACGATGAGTTCCCGCAGCTGCTCCTGCTGCTCGCTGAACCCCTGCGGCGTGGGACGGGTGGCCTCCCCGAACCGGGCGATGACCCCGGCATCGATCCGATCCGTCTTCGCCAGGAGGCCGATGGCCTTGGCGAAGTCCCGCACCTGTCGTGGGTTCACGACGGCGATGTGATGACCGGCGGCCACCACCTCGGCGACGAGATCCCGCTCGTACCCACCCGTCGCCTCGGCGACGAGAAGGCACGCTCCTGCCGGGGGCAGGAGCGAGAGAAGCTTGGCACGGCCTGCGGCCGTGTTCTCGAACTCACTCGGAGAGCCTGCGGTCAGGCCGGAGACATCGAGGCTCTCCTTGGCAACATCGATCCCGACGTACTTGTCATACCCATGAGACATAAAGAAGTCCCTTCCTTGCAGATACGAACTCGAGCCACCGGGGCGGCGTCGGTTCAGGCGGCTGTTCGGGCTTTTATGACAAGACCGGCGGCGGTCATGCTTGGTCACGGCCTTGGAGGGCCGAAGGTTGTTCGACCTACCGCCGGTCTCCGTGCCAGGGGTGGCTGGGCTACGCCCAGCACCATGGACGGAAGGTTCAATGTGGCCGCTTGAAGGTGCCTCGGGCAAGATACAAGGTTGTCCTTAGGGTCTGGTTCACTTTCAGAGTTCGGCTAAATGCTGCCATGAAACCCGAGGAGGCCCAACCATGAAAGGCCCGGCGAGAAACAGGCTCCACGACTACGAAGCGGGCTGGCTCACGCTGCTGCTCAAGATGGGCGTGGCGGAGGAGAAGGCACTGCGTGAAGCCCAGAACCGCGTCGCACAGGCCGCAATCGACGATATGGAGGAGCAGAGGGAGAGGCGACAGGCTCAGCGGGAGCGGAGACGAAAGAGGGAAGCGGAGTGAACGGATCCCGAGGCCGACTCCTTCCCCTATTCCGGGGGCCCGTGGGGGCGTACTTTGGAGTCCGATGAGTCGGTCCCGATGCAGGAATCCGCATGGGTGCCACTACCTCCATCCATCCCAACAGCACCATCACCGGCCCCGCACTCCCGGAGCCTGTCGAGGTCCACGCCGTCACGCCCATGGGCAAGTCGGCCCGAATCATGCGTGTCGGCCGCCGCACGGGGGCGCCGTACAACACCATCCTCACGGCCGAGCAGCTCGCCGCTATCGAGGTGCTCACCAATCGTGTCCCGTTCGACGGTGACGCCCGGAGGTTCCGGCTTGGCATTGAGGCCCACCGTCTCGGTCTCGCCCACGAGTACGGCCCGTTCTTCGCCCTGTCGATCGCCCAGGTCGATCCGCTGCCCCACCAACTCGAGGCCGCCTACGAATACTTCCTCAAGCTCCCGCGGATCCGGTTCCTGCTCGCCGACGATCCCGGTCCCGGCAAGACGGTCATGGCGAGCCTGCTCATCAAGGAGCTAAACGCCCGCGGCCTCGCCCAACGCATCTTGATCGTCGCGCCGGCCCACCTCACCTTCCAGTGGCAGCCGGGAACTCGCGGACAAGTTCCGCGAGAAGTTCGAGATCATCCGCGGCGCCACGCTCCGGGCCAACTACGGCCAGAACCCGTGGCAGGAACAAGACCAGGTCGTAACGAGCGTGTCGCGGGCGGCGATCCAAGAGGACGCCCGCGAAAGCCTGCTGCGATCCCGCTGGGACCTCGTGATTTTGGACGAGGCCCACAAGATGAGCGCCCGCTCAGAGGATTACTCGACCTACGCCTACCGGCTCGACAAATCGCTCTCTAGAATGACCGACTACTACCTGCTGATGACGACCACCCCCAAAAGAGCGACCCGGAGCATTTGCAGCGGTTTCTCGCCCTACTCGACGGCGATATCTATGGCGACATCATGGCACCTCAAGGCCGCCATGGCGAGCCAGGTGGCACCGTTCTACCTTCGCCGTATCAAGAAAGCCCTCACGACGTTCCCTGTTCCGGAAACCGGCGTTGCCCACAAGCTCTTCCGCAAGCAGGTGCGGTCGGCCGACTTCGAGGTGCAGGGAGCGGAACTCGACTTCTACGACGCCCTCACCCACTACGTCGAGGATCAGTCAGTGTAGGCCACTTTAGCCACGGCCTGTTAGGATCACACGGAGTTTAGTGATATGATAACAAAGTTGTGAATCATTGGCGATACGAGTGGCCGCAAAATGGGGAAATGGCGAGAGCAAATCGTTGCGGACTGCAAACCACACTCGCCCGTTTCGAGCCAGTGGGGTGTTATCGTCGCGGTCCTCATCCTATCGACGACTGCGTTGTTCTTCGTTTCTAAGCATTTTTGGGCTCCCGTATCTGCTGATCAAGCGGCCGAAACGAACTCGGATGCGGTCCGTCTCGTTGTGTACCCGTCCGACCTGGATCTCGGCGAGTTCTATTACCGCGATTCGATCAGCCGACGGTTGGTGATCCACAACAAGTCTGACCGGGACGTTGTGATCTCTAGCTTTCAAATGTCCTGCAGCTGCACGTCCGTGACTCCCAGAGAACTGCTTGTTCCCGCACAGGGAACAGCAGTCATCCACGTAGGGATCGATTTGCGTCATGCCGATCCCCGTGTGGCATTTCTGGCGGACCGACTGGTCTCGACGACGATTAATCCGGTCGTCGATATGGCGGATCCAATCAGGATGCCATCCTGGCGACTGAGTGGCACGTGCAAGAGTCTGGCGTCGATTTCCAAAGGTTCCCTGTCGTTCACCGATGTTATTCGCGGATCCGTATCGAATTCGCAACCGATCACCGTCATTCCGTACCAGTCGGATACGACGGTCGAAGCAGACTGTCCGCCCGAGAACGCGAGCGTGCGACTCTCACAGACCTCCAGCGGCTATTCCCTCGTTGTGACCCCAAACTCCGATCGGGATGCCGGGGTGCATAAGTTCGCAATTACGATTCGAATCCGAGCTGCCTCCCCGAATTCGAACATCCCAGCACGGTCCGCGGTATCGATTCCGGTTGTCATGTCGATCCTGGACGATGTGCAGACGGACCCCCGCGCAATCCTGCTAGGAAAACTTGGTCCCCACGAGGATCGCCATGAACTGCTGTCCGTTTTTTCTGCAAGCGGCAAGCCAGTCGTCATTGAGTCTGTTGAGAGCGATGACCCGTTTGTCTCGTTGCAGATCCTGCCACTGGAGTCGGTTCGCTGCCAGATTCGAGTTTCTGTTCGCCCCGGCGATCAACCCGTCGGTCAGCCATGCCGAATCACGATCAACGGCCAGAGCGACGGTGTGCAATTTGTGCGATCCGTCAAGTGCTTTTATCACGTGGTGCAGCGCAAGTCATCATGATGCATCGCCGCCGTTCCTTCATCATTCTGTTGATCCTCGCGTCTAGTCGGGCCTGGGCGGTTGACCAGACGGATCAGTCGGCCGTAAAACAACTTTGGAAGGTGCGCGATGCGGCCATGAGGCATTGTCTTTTGGAGTGGTCCGAAGAGCACACTTATCCGCAGGGGACGGTGATGTCGCCACGCGACTTAGAACCGATCTCGCAGGATCAGAGTGTCGAATTCAAAAAGCGACTTGTAGTGCGCGATGGCTTTTTCCGGATCGAGGGAAAAGGGAAGGCGCGTGACTACAGGACGAAGGGTATGGATCCCTTCCAGTTCACCGCCGTACTTAAGGGAACCGGTAGTAGTTTCCATGATTACCCGGAACAGAAGAACAACTTGGGATACTACACCAGTTCATCTAGAGACCTGCTGGATGCCAGTTATCGGCCTGTCATGCTGGCGATCAACCCGATCGGCCAGGACTTTGGACGGGTGAACATCGATGAATACTCGGTCGAACCCGGAATCAGGTCGATCAATGAGCGTCCCTGCCTAAAGCTGAAACGGGCCGATTCGCAGGCCAATGCCGAAACGCTGTATCTCGACCACGAACGGGGGTTCTTGGTCATTAGAGTAGTCACCGAGAATGGAAGCCATGTCAGTCGCCAGACGGATTTCACGTACGTAGCGAACGAAGCGGGAATCTGGCATCCGGCGACCTGGCAATTGAAGATCATGAAGCCCGCGGGCGACGGCTACTCGCTTCTGATTTCCGCAAAGGTAAAGCGATTTGATGCCAAGTACGTCGCCTCGCTGGAAGATTTTGAAATCAAGTTTCCCACGGGAACGTTGATCCATGACCTGAGGACAAAGGACAAAAATCGCATCGTCATCGATCACAGCGGCAACGAGAAACTTCTGACGCTCCGCGAGCACCGGCTTCCTGTCGACGAGATCCTGCACCCCAAGCGGCAGGAAGCCACCCGCTCCCAGCGGCGTGCCTGGTTTGTCGGACTGAACGTGTGCATCCTGATTTTTATTCTCGTCATCATGTTCCGGAACAGGTCCAAAGTCTCGAGGGATCTTTCATCTAGCTAAAGCAATAGGAACTCGTCGTGTCCTATGCGCAGTGACCGTTTGTCTAAGGAGGCGTCAATGAGCAGACAGGGATTTTTCGTGGCGATTGCATTTGTTACCAGCATCCTTTCGGTATGCTTGGATGTGTACGGAGACTGCCAGAAGGGCTGCAAGAAGAACGTGGAATGCTTCAAGGTGGGTTCCAGCAACAACGTGTGCCTGCTCGTGCCGGCCATGGATGAACCACTGTTCATCGCGCTGACAATCGACTCGCAGGCCTTTACGACTGGGAGCCAGAATGTGACCTTGTACAACAATTGCACGAACCAACCGCTGAATTGTTCTGCAATTTCAGGGTTCATCGAAATCGGCTCGTGCCCCGCCGTCGCCGACTGTTTCCTGGTCGGCAATCAGCAGACCTATCATTGCGATCCTGAGAGTTGAGAAAACCTTCTGACTTTCGAGAGGTCTGAGGTGGACCCCGGTTTTCGGGCGCCTTGATAAGGTGGAGCTCCGTGGGTGGGAGGCACCCTATCAGGAGCAGGACGATGGCTGGGAAGCGACGAGTATTTGGGCCGGCATTCAAGGCGAAGGTGGCTCTGGCGGCCGCCAAGGGTGACCGGACGACGGCTCAACTGGCGAGCCATTTCGGCATCCACACAAGCCAGGTGACGGCGTGGAAGAAGCAGCTCATGGCCCAGGTGGCGGAGCTGTTCGCCGACGGGCGACAGCGGCGTGCCGACCAGGCGACTGACGAGCAGGAACTCTACGAGCAGATCGGCCGCCTGAAGATGGAGGTCGAGTGGTTGAAAAAAAAAGCTGCCGAGGTCGGCTGAGGTCGAGCGGCAATGCATCGACCCACACCACAAGCACCTGAGCGTAGCCCGGCAGTGCCAGCTGATCGGCTTGGCGCGAAGCAGCTGGTACTACGAGCCACTCGGGGAGTCGGCCGAGAACCTGGTCCTGATGCGGGAGATCGACCGCCTGTACATCAAGCGGCCGTTCTTCGGAACGCGGAAGGTCCGGGAACACTTCGGCATCAATCGGAAGAGGGCTCAGCGGCTCATGCGTCTGCTCGGCCTCGAGGCCGTCTGTCCGAAGCGATCGACCAGCCGCCCGGCTCCTGGCCACAAGGTTTACCCGTATTTACTGCGGAATATGGCGATTACGAAGCCCGACCAGGTCTGGGCGAGCGACATCACCTACATCCCGCTGCAGCACGGCTTCCTCTACCTGACGGCCGTGATGGACCTCTACAGCCGCAACGTGCTGTCGTGGCGGCTCTCCAACACGCTGACGGGCGACTTCTGCCTGGAGGCGCTCGAAGCGGCGTTGGTCAAAGCTCGCTCCAAGATCTTCAACACGGATCAGGGAGCTCAGTTCACGGCGACGGCCTTCACGAGCCGATTGGAAAAGAGCGGTGTGGCCATCTCGATGGATGGTCGCGGCCGAGCTCTCGACAACGTGTTCGTTGAGAGGCTCTGGCGGACGGTCAAGTACGAGGAGGGCTACCCACGGGACTACGTCGACGGCTGGCAGGCCGAGAAGTCGCTGGGGAAGCA
>QWPO01000146.1 GCA_003669255.1 Planctomycetota bacterium
GGAGCGTGGACATCCTTGACGCGGGAAACTTTATCACGGGGGGGAAGTTCGACACGAGCCTGCCGGCGACGTGGGGCGAGGGCGACTTCAACTACGACGACGCGGTGGACATCCTCGACGCGGCCGAGTTTTTTGCTGCGGGCCTCTATGACGCCGGACCGTACAACTCAGCAACCGGGACCATCGCCGCGGTGCCTGAGCCCAACGTGCTCGTGCTGGCAGGCGTGGGTTTTGGCTTCGTGGCCTTGATGGCGTCGCGGCGGAATCGGGCGAACTGAATTCACTGCGAGCCGGCGGAGATGCCCGCCGGGAAGGGGATCACTTCCCCTTCGCCGTCCGCACCAAAGGTGCCTCACGCAGCGTGAACACGAACACCTCTTCGCCGGTCACCGTGCTGACGTCGTGGTGCATGCTCGCGCACGTCATCTCGCTTGCGACTTCGATCATGTGCTGGAGCCGGTCTCGCGAATTTTCGACGAGGTGTGTGCGGACGCTCTTGAGCAGATCGCGACCCCGTTCTGCGGGTAGGACGGTGGCGAGGCTGGTTTCGGCTGCCGAAAGGATGCCTTGCAGCCGCACGAGGAGCAGGTCGCCGATGAGATGAGTGCGGATATCCTTGGGGCCTCGGCCCATGAACTCCTGCATGAAACGGGTGATCCCGTCGCTGACGGCCGCTTCGATTTCACCTTGCGTTCTCATGCGTGCAACTCTCGTGAGCGATGCCGACTGGACGGACCGCCGCGAGGCATTTCGTCAACGTGTCCCGTCGTAAGGCACGTAAACCGATGGCTTGGCGAGGCCGCGAGGGATCATTTCATCGCGAGCGAGCGCCTGCCGTTCGCTTCGATTGTATCCTAGAGGAGAGAGGTCCACCGCGATTGCGTGGCTTTTCTGAATCTACGAGGAGCCAAGCCCATGAATGCGTCGCCCGCCGCAGTATCCAAGCAACTCGCCGAGATGGCGCTCGCTATGCAGGCGTCTCGCACGGGCCATACGCCCAAAGCCGTGACGGTGGTTGCCAGCGATGAGACCGTCGTGGTGACGTTGCACGAGGCGCTGACTCCGGCCGAGAAGATCCTGGCCCGGAGCGAACAAGGAGCCTCGCAGGTGGAGGACTATCACCGGGCGTTGTTTGCCGTGTCCTGTGACGAGTTACGGAATGAAATACAGCGCCTGACGGGCCGCAAGGTGCGGGAGGCCGCCGTGGTCGTGGAACCTGCGACCGGGGCGATCGTTCATGCCTTCACGAGCGGCACCGTTGTGCAGATCTTCCAACTCGAGCCTCACGGCGTGGCAACGCAGGTCTCAGCGGGCGTGCCGCCGTCAGCCGAACCATCTGGCTGACGCTCACGCCGGCCCCCGCGCCACCGCGGCCATCACTGAGGCGGCCGGCCCCGCGCCGTCGACGGGCGACGGAGTATGCTTTCCCACCATGGCGAGCATACAGACATCACTGCGCGTGCTGGTGATCGAGGACGAAACCGCCTCGCGGCTGGCCATCGTGAGGGCATTGCGGGAATCGCAGCACACCGCCTTCGAGGCGGCCGACGGCGTGGCAGGCTTGGAGATCGCCAAAACCGAACCGCTCGACGCCGTGGTGCTCGACCTGATGCTGCCACGCATGGACGGCATCCGCCTTTTGACGGAACTCCGCCGCACGAGTCGCGTGCCCGTCATCGTCGTATCGGCCCGCAGGACGGAGGATGACCGAGTGGAGGCGCTCGACCTCGGTGCCGACGACTACCTCACCAAGCCCTTCACCGTCCGCGAACTGCTTGCGAGACTGCGGGCCGTCGTGCGGCGCACCGAGGCCGACACGGCCTCGGCGATCACGCTCGGCGACATCGTGATCGACTTCAGCGCGAAGACGGTGTGCCGGAACGCTACCCGCATTCCGCTCACGGCCACGGAGTTTGAGATGCTGACCGCGCTGGCCCGACACCGCGGTGAGGTCGTGCCCCGCGACGTGCTCGAGAGGGCGATTCGGCAGGATGGCAGCGCTCACGTGAGTAACGTCGTCGACGTGATCATCCTCCGGCTCCGGAGGAAGCTGGGGCGGGAGTTGATTGCCACACGCCGCGGCCAGGGATTCATCATCGAACTGCAGGATGGCCGTGGCTAAGACGCTCTTGCGATCACTGCGTTGGCGGGCGACGTTTTGGATGGCCGTGTTCCTGCTGGCGATCGCAGTGGCGATCAGGTTCGTCAATTACTACGTCACCCGCGATATCCTCCTCCGCGACATCGACACGCAGCTGTGGACGAGACTGGGTGCGCTCAAAACGCAGCAGCGATTCGCCCCCGAAACACTGCTCGAGCCTGACCTGCGATTGGGCGGGCTGTTTCTGCCCGATATCCGCACGGCCAGCGACCAGAAACCTTCGATGGCAATGCGGCTGCTCATCCCGTCGGCCGTCAGCGGCAAGCGGTTTCCATGGTTTGCCGGCGTGTGGCAGGAGGACGGCACGCCCGTCGGTTCGCTGCGGCTGCCCGACGGTTTCTCCTGGCGGCCCGAGTGGCACGATCGGATGGAGACCATCTGGACCACGCCCGCAGGCGAGGTTCGGCTGGCCTGCTGCCGGGGAAGCGACCAGACGACGCTGCTCGTGGGCACTCCCCTCGATCAACTGGAGCAGGCGCTGCGGGATGTGCTCTGGTTCTACGTATGGACGATCGCACTGGTGATGCCGCCGCTGGCCCTTGCGATGTGGTGGATTCTGTCGCGAATGATGAGGCCGCTGGGCCGAATCGCCCGGACCGCGGAGAGCATCTCGCAGGGCAACTTCGCCGCGCGGATCGATTTGGCGCATGCTGATTCCGAACTGGTGGGCATGGCCACCACGCTCAACGGCATGCTCGACAAGCTCGATACGGTCCGTATCACGCAGGCGAGGTTCAATGCCGACCTGGCGCACGAGATCCTCAACCCGATCCACGGCATTCTGATGCAGACGGATGTCTCGCAGCAGCGGCCTCGGACGACGGAGGAGCTTGGGCAGACGGTTGAGTATTGCCGCACGCTGGCGGTGCGGATCCAGAAGTTGTCGGAGGCGCTTCTGTCGCTGTCGAAAGCGGAGTCAGCGGCGGGTGAGACGCTTGTCGAACTCGATCTCGAGCCGATCGTCGAGGAGGCTGCCGCGCAGGTCGAAGACTTGGCCCAGGCGCGGCACGTGACCCTGCAAGGAGACTCGCGAAGTGCCGTGGTCGTTGGCAACGCCGATCTGCTGCACCAGGTGTTCGTCAACCTCCTGGCCAATGCCATCGAATACAGTCCTGTTGGCGGCAGCGTCGAATTCATCACGGCACGCGAGGGAGAACGTTGGGTGGTGCGTGTGGTGGACCATGGGCATGGCATTCCGGCCGACAGCGCCGACCGCGTATTCGAGCGGTTTTTTCGCCAGGATGAATCGCAGGTGACGGCGACCGGTGGCCATGGTCTCGGCCTGGCCATCTGCAAGAGCATCATGCAGCAGCACTGCGGCGACGTCGTCTATCGGCCCACGCCCGGTGGCGGTGCGACGTTCGAAGTGCAGTTTGCCGCAGCGGCTCCAGCGCCGCGGTGAACGAGCCCTGAACGAATCATGAATGGCGCATGAATACGCGGCTGCTGTCCATTGAGGATCACGGCACGTTACGCCACTGTTTTCCGATGATCCGTGCAGCAGCCAACCATTTTGGCTGACGGCATCGCCGATTGCTTGTCTGCTCGAAGGCAGGTGGCGACAATGCTGCGTGGAGCAAGGAGTCTTGAGAAGCTCCGCGTCGGCCATCCAGGGGCAGGCCGACGGACGACCGCTGAAGTGATGGCAATCAGCTTCGGCAGCAATTCGTCGACGCGGGGGTCGTGGTACTGGCGTTGGGGCAGTCATGCCTCAGCAGCCGCGGAACCCGCTGACTCTATTCGGTTCTGTCACCCTCAAACACGAGGTGCTCCCATGAAGTCTCGCACGCGCTTTCATTCGTACGGCCGCCGCAAGAGCCTGAATGACTCTGCCAGTCGCAGCATGGCGAAGGACCATGCGTTGCATCGTGATCAGACAACCCTCGCGGCCTTCGACCAACTGGAGCAGCGGCTGGCCTTCGCCGTCGGCTACGCCACCGTCAATGACTGGGGATCGGGGTTGCAGGCCGATCTGACGCTGACCAACGACACGAAATCGACGCTCACCGACTGGCAACTCTCCTTTAACTACAGCCGCTCGATCGACAGCATCTGGAATGCCCAGATCGTCAGCCGCACCGGCTCGCAGTATGTGATCAAGGGACTCGACTGGAATCGCACGCTCGCCGTGGGCGCGGTGCAGGGCGTCGGGTTCACCGCGGGAGCCGGCACGGGCGCGCCATCCAACTTCGTGCTGACGGCCACCGGTGCCACGACAACGCCGACGGTGCCGACAGTACCCACGACGACGCCGACGACGCCAGGCGTCGACCTGTGGAAGGAGCAGTTTTTCGCCCCCTACGTGGACATGGGGCAGTATCCCGTGCCCGATCTCGATGGGCTGGCAAAGAAATATGGAGTGGGTTTATTGACGCTCGGCTTCATGCAGGCCAGCCCCAGCGGCAAGCTCGCCTGGGCCGGTTACGATGTCTTGACGCTCGACAGCAGCAACGAGCAGGCTGTGGCGATCCGTAATGAAATCAATGCCCTGCGACTGGTGGGGGGCGATGTGATGGTGTCGTTGGGCGGGGCCGCGGGGCAAAGCCTAGCGCAGTCCTACGCCCAACGGGGGCTGGCCGCCCCAGCCTTGGCAATGGCCTATTCAGAGATGGTCGACACACTGAAGCTCAACAAGGTTGACTTCGATATCGAAGGGGTTGCCGTCGCCCAACCCCAAATCCTCAAGCTCCAGATGGATGCCATCGCAATTGTGCAGATGAGCCGGCCTAGTCTGGGAGTCTGGCTCACGCTGCCAGTGCTGCCGCAGGGGCTCACGCAGGACGGCGTGAACGCCGTCAGAATCGCCCTTACTTCTGGCGTGAAAGTCGACGGCGTCAATGTGATGGCGATGGACTACGGCGACAGCGCCGCGCC
>QWPO01000067.1 GCA_003669255.1 Planctomycetota bacterium
ACTGTAGCGGCGGCCACTTCGGAAGGATTGTTCGAGCGGGTCGCGGGTGGATCATGGCAGCGTCTTGCGCCCCTTGACGAGCGGGGACTGGTGTGGGGGGTGGGCGACACTCGCGGAGTGGCCTACGACACGAACGGTCGGCTCGTGGTTGCCACCCCGGCGGGCGTCGCGCGGCGCGACGGAGACGACTGGGAGTTTTTCACCGGCGCCGAAGGGCTGCCGGTGGCCGATTTCTCTGTCGTGGCGTCGGCCCCCGACGGCACGGTGTGGTTCGGGTCGAAGATCGGTGCGGTTGAGTGGTCGGGCACCCGCTTTCGCTACCGGCAGGGCCCAGGCTGGCTGCCCGGCGATGTCGTCCACGACCTTGCCGTCGCGGCCAACGGCGATGTCGTCGTCGCCACCGACGGCGGCACTGGCTGGATCGCGGCACGGCCAATGACGCTCGCCTACAAGTCAAGGCACTACGAAGCGATCATCGACGAGTCGATCTCCCGCACCGAACACGGATTCGTGTCCACGGCCGATCTCGCCGTTCCGGGCGACACCTCGACGGCGCGCCGCATCGACAGCGACAACGACGGGCTGTGGACGGCGATGTATGGCGCGGCGCAGTGCTTCGCCTACGCGCACGACCGCTCGGCTGATGCGAAACGCCGGGCCGACCGGGTCTTGCGGGCGCTGACGTTCCTCCAGGATGTGACGCAGGGGGGCGAGCACGCTCCGTCCCTCGGCTTTCCGGCTCGGACCGTCCTCCCCGGCGACGGGCCCGACCCGAACATCGGCAAAGAGGCCCGCGACGGTCAGTCACGTGAGACTGACCCACACTGGAAGATGCTCGAGCCCCGCTGGCCGAAGTCGGCCGACGGCCGCTGGTGGTGGAAGGCCGACACGAGTTCCGACGAACTCGACGGCCACTACTTCTTCTTCGCCCTGTATCACGATCACGTCGCCGAGTCGGCCGAGGAAAAGCGTGCGGTGTGCACGGCCGTGGCCAGGCTCACCGACCACCTCGTCGGCCATGGCTTCCGCCTCGTCGACCACGACGGCCGCGTCACTCGGTGGGGTGAGTATTCTCCCGCCGCGCTCAATCACGACCGGCGTTGGGAGGTGGAACGCGGGCTTAACTCAATGAGCATCCTCGCCTACCTCGCGATCGCCGCACACGTCACCGGCGATGATCGCTACGAGGCGGCCGCGGAGGCCCTCCGTCGCGACCATGCCTACGACGCCAATGCCCTCTCACCGAAGTTTCAGCTCGGCATTGGTTCCGGCAACCAGTCGGACGACGAGATGGCGTTCATGAATCTCTACCATCTCGTTCGCTACACGTCCGATCCCGGCCTGCGGCGGGCCTACCTCGGCGCCTTCCACCGTTGCTGGCTCCTCGAGCGTCCGGAGCGGAATCCCTTCTTTCACTTCGCCTTCGCGGCGGCTGCGCGGGAGGCGGGGGCGGACGGCCCCTTCGATCCGTCGGCCCCGGATGCGCTGGGCGGGGCCGACTGGCTCGATGACTCGATCGATGCCCTGGTGCTCCTCCCCCTCGACCGTTGCCAGTGGCGTCATACCAACGCCCACCGGCTCGATCTCGTGCGGCTGGCGGCGGCCCAGTCGATCGATCCAGGTCGCCCCGACCACGTGCCGCGCGGCCACGGTGTCGATGGGAAGGTGCTCCCAGTGGACGAGCGGAGCTTCGCCCACTGGAATACCGATCCGTGGTGCTTCGACCAAGGAGGCGACGGTCGCGAACTCGCCAGTGGCACGGTCTTCCTCCTCCCCTGGCACATGGGGAGGTACCACGGGTTCCTCGCTGACGACTGAGAAGATCGCTCATGACCCAACGACTACCGAACACCGCTCTCGGAGACGTACCATGGTCCCTAGACCACCTCTCAGCGACACTGCCCATCGCACCTCATCGACTCCTCAACCCGTCATGGATGGCATAAGTCGACGCATGTTTCTCGCCGGAGTTGCCGCCGCCTCGATCCGTTCATCGATGGCCGAGGTTGCGGCCCTCGACGATCTCATCGGTTACGTCGCTCGCCTCTCGGGGGGATGGGACCAGCGGCTTTTCACGCGGCTCCTCGGCCATGCCAACGCCTTCAAGGAGGGGGACGAACTGATCGGCGTCGCCGCCCCGAACGAGGCGGCGCGGCAGGCGGCCCGCGAACTGCTCGGGCGGACGCGGCTGCGGGACATCGACTCGCACCCCCCCTTCTCCGACGGGCTTTCCGCCGCGCTTGCGGCCGATCTCGACCCGGCGGCTCGGGAGCGGACGGCGGAATGGACGGTCGGTGAACTCGCCGCCTTCCTGCTCACTCGGCCCGAGGCCGACATCAAGGCGATCATGCCCGGTCTTTCCAGCGACGTGATTGCCTGCGTCGTGCGGATGATGGACGACGAGCAACTCGTCCGCGTGGGCGACACGATCTTCAATCCGCTCCCTGGCACGCAGATCGGCAGCCGCGGATGCCTCGCCGCACGTCTCCAGCCCAACTCCCCCACCGACAATCCCCTCGACATCCGCTGGCAGGTCTTTGATGGCTGGGCCTACGGGGTGGGCGACGTGGTGCTCGGAACCAATCCGGTGTCGAGCGAGCCGGAGAGCGTGAAGGCGGTGTCCGACACCCTGCGCGGCGTGCTCGAGGCCTTCGGCCTGGCCGACACGATGCCCCACTGCGTGCTCTCGCACATCGACATCCAGGCCGAGGTTGACGCCGCCGCCCCCGGCACGACCGGCGTCTGGTTTCAGAGCATCGCGGGCAGCGACGCGGCCAACGCCACGTTCGACCTGACGCTCGACAAGATGCTTCGCCATGCCGATGCCCGCCGCGGGCCGTGGGGTCTTTATTTCGAGACCGGGCAGGGAGCCGACTTCACCAATGGGCACGCCCAGGGCGTCGACATGGTGGTGCACGAGTCTCGGAAATACGGCTTCGCGCGGCTGTTGGCCCACCGGGTGGCGCGGGCCCGTGGGGCCGAGCCCTGGGTGCACGTCAACGACGTGGCGGGGTTCATCGGGCCCGAGGTCTTCCGCACGCGAGAGCAGCTCGTCCGTTGCTGCCTCGAGGATCTCGTGATGGGCAAACTGCACGGACTGTGCATCGGCCTCGATGTTTGTGGCACGCTCCACATGGATGTCTCGCTCGACGACCTCGACTGGTGTCTGGAACGGGTGCTGCCCGCCCGGCCGGCGTACCTGATGGCCCTCCCCACCAAGGTCGATCCGATGCTCGGCTACCTGACCACGGGTTTTCAGGACCACGTGCGGCTCCGCCGCCAGTTTGGCTGCCGCGGCGAGGAGCGGATGGAGCGATTCTTCCAGCGGCTCGGGGTCCTCGACACCGAGGGGGCCCCCGGGCCGCGTTTTGGTGACCCCGGCTGGGTGCACCTGCAGTATCAGCGGGCCGTCGGCGACCGCCGAACCGATGACGACATCCGGGCGGAGGGCCGCCGCGAGATGAAGGAGGTGCGGCAGCGGGGCGTGTTCCTCGCGGAGGGACACGGTCGTCGGCCGGAGGATCTAGAGCCGGCGCTCGACAACACGATCCGCCGCATCTACGCCGACGCCAAGCAGAGCATCTGGGCGGAGTTCGACGATGCCTTCCGGCGGTCGCAGGCGGGTTCGCTCCCCCTGTTCACTGAGTCGGCCGACCGCCGAGACTACATCCTCCATCCCACCACCGGCGAGCGGCTCGCGGAGGCGTCGGTGGCCGCCGTCGATGCGGAGCGGGATGCGCAGAGTGGGGGCTGCGACGTGCAGGTGGTGGTGTCAGACGGCCTCAATCCGCTGGCGATCATGGATCTTGCGCAACTCGACCCATTCCTGGCGGCGATGCACGACAGCGTCGCCGCGGCTGGCCGCCGCCTCGCTCCGCGGGCGATGCTCGTGACCTCCGGCCGCGTCCGCGTCGGCTATCGGATTGGCGAGCGGCTGTTCGGCGGGCTCTCCGGCCCGCGGGCGGTGTTGCACGTGGTGGGGGAGCGGCCCGGCACCGGCCATCGAACGTTCTCCGTCTACGTCACCTGTCGCCGCGGCGATGAGTGGGCCGTTGCCGATGCAACCGACCACCAGCACACCCGTGTGGTGGCGGGCATCGCCACCACGGCACTCGATCCGCGGCTCGGTGCCATCGACGTTCTGCGGGTACTCGAGGGCATGTGGCGAAAGACCTGAGTCGTCGTGCGACTGCAGCAATCGCCGGCATCGAGCGAGCAGGGAGGCGGGGAGAGGAGGCGGGGAGATGGTCGACATCGCGAGCCACGGCGTTGAGTGTGGTACCGGGGCATGCACGAGTCCGGTGCGGCCCCAACGGCGCTCGCTGCTCCGTCGCTGGCTGATGGCCGGGCTGGTTATCTGCCTTGCGGCAGCCCTGCTTGCCGGGGGCCTCGTGGCGGCCGCCTGGGTCTACGCCCACCCCCCGTGCGACTGGCAGCGGGGCATCGTCTACGGCGAGCGTCGGGGAGAGCCGCTCACCCTCGACGTCGTCACGCCACCCTCCCCCAACGGGCTGGGCATCGTGTTCCTGGTGAGCGGCGGATGGAAGTCGAGCCCAAACTCATTTCGCGCTTGGCTCCTGGCGCCCCTCCTGCGCCACGGATACACGTTGTTCGCCGTCGCTCATGTGCCGCAGCCCTGCGCCACCGTGGACGAGATCGTCGCCGACATTTCCCGCGGGGTGCGATACGTCCGCGCTCATGCCGCCGAGTTTCAGGTCGATCCCGACCGGATTGGCGTCACCGGTGGCAGTTCCGGCGGCCATCTAGCGCTCATGCTCGCCACCCGGGGCGGCCCCGGCGAGACGGGCTCCGCCGACCCCTTGGCGGCCGTTTCGAGCGAGGTGCAGGCAGCAGCTGTCTTCTGTCCCGTCACGGACCTCACCGACCTGACCGGATCGACCGAGGACCCGGGGGACGGCGGGCCGCCCCCTTCCTTCCGCAAGGCTTTCGATCAGGAGCCGATCGACATGGCCCGCTGGCGGGAAACGTCCCGCGAACTCTCTCCCCTGTTTCACGTGACGTCC
>QWPO01000131.1 GCA_003669255.1 Planctomycetota bacterium
CCGCTGTCGTCGCTGGTTTGCACGACGGCGTACGTGTTCGGGCCGAGGTTGCAGGTCGTGGCCGGCTGCCCGGCCACGGCGGCATCGCCCAGGCCCACGGCCGGGCCGCCATCCACGCGCAGCCGCCACACCGAGTCGTTACCGGACTTTTTCGTGAGTGCGACCATGTTGTTGGCGCCTAGCGACGGATCCACCTGCTCTGTGTCGACTGAGCCGTTGGCGGCGTCCACCCGCACCGCCTTCCAAGGATGGTAGAGCGTCACGAACAGTTTTCCCGACCAGCCCACGGTTTCCGTGATCACCACGTCCGGCCGCTCGGCGCCGAACACGGACGTGCCCCCGGCCGGGGGCGCCCAGCCGTCGGTGATCGTGTCATCGATGCGAAACCGGGTCATCGCCGAGTCAGTGTCGCGGAAGTCGCAGACGTTGGCGGCCCACTGTGCCGTTGCTGCGCTGGCTGGCAGCCCCAGCGCGACGAGCAACGTGTAGAGGTGCTGGCAGTAGCGATCTTTGACCTTGGGCAGTTGTCCGGCGGGCACCGACGGGTGCTCCAGGGGCCGATTGATGTCGAACCGCAGACCGGCGGTCACGTCGGGAGACAGGGAGTCGTAGACCTCGGCCGTGCCGGTGGCGATTCTGGTGGGCGCCGTCGGTGGCGGAAACTGTTTCATGAAGTCCCGCACTTTGCGAAGCGATGATCCTGTCAGGGCCGGCGTGTCCCAGGAGTCGGTCGTGATCGTCATTCGCGAGCGTTCGGCGTAACCGTCCAGCAGCGTGGCCAGCCGCTGCGGTAGGAATGAGGCGTCGGCATCAAACTGCCGCAGGACGCGCTCCAGTTCGGCCACCGTGAACGGGTTGTCGCCGACGGCATTGCGGATCGCGGCGCTGCGCGGCGCGTCGCTGTCGAGTCGCAGGTCGTACGGGCTGCGCTGCAGGTCGACGACGGCATTGCTGGGGGTGAAAAACGTGAGTGTAGGCACGCCGGCATTGCCCGCCGGCGGCTGCAGATAGGCCCGCGTCAGGGTCTGCAGGTCGGTGGGCGAACGCCCGCTGACTGCGAGTTGCTGCAAGGTCGGCAGCGCCGCACCGGTGCCCGGGACCTTGTCGGTCCCGTAGCGGCCTTCCACGGGGGTGGTCGCGGCCGCCCCCAGCGCCGGCGTGGGCCGTCGCTGGTTGGCGTTGGCCATCGTCTGCGTCGGCGCGACCGTGCTGCCCAGCACCACGTTCGACCAGCGGACCGAGGGAAAACCGGGCACGGACGTGGCAGTTGGCCCGCCAGCCAGCAGCCGGGAAGCGTCGACGTCGGCGGGCCCGTAACCCAGGCCCACCGGCACGCTGCCGATGGCGACGCCCCCCGTCGCCGGCACCGTGCCGGGCCAGGAGGCCGGGGGCTGCGTGGCTGCCAGCGACCCATGGGCGTTGGCGTTGATGCGGCCGTCGAGATCGAGCACCAGGTAGGAGACCTCGTACTTGAGCGTGCCCCCGAGGGGCGCCGGTCGGTCCGGGAGAACGCCGCTCAGCCACACGCCGTCGGGCACGCCGTCGTTGTCGTTGTCGCAGGCCGCAGTCGTGCCGTACGTGCACTGCGTGACCTTCGAAACGCGGGAGTCCTTCAGTTCCACCCGGGCCAGCCAGGGATCGGCAGCGAAGGAGTCGTGGGGCTCGTCGAGAAATTCAGGGCCGTTGATGACGATGTCGCAGCGATTCTTGGGCAGCACGGCATATTTGTCGGTGGGCGTGTTGGCCAGAAACACCGTGAAAGGCTGCGCCGTGCCGGTCGTGCGCAGGATGCGATAGCTGGCGACGGTGCCATCATCCGGGTCGGGTTTGAAGGTGATGATCCGGCCGTTCAGGTCGCAGGGATGCGTGACCGCGGGCGACAGGCTCTGGATCGATGCCTGCAGGATCGGCTTGTAATTCTGGAAGGCACCCATCGTGAGTTGCGTCACGGATCTAGCCACAGCCTCGCCCGTGGTGGCCGCGCCATAGCGATCCTCGAGGATGCTCTGACCGCGCATCGGCTGGGGAATACCCGCCTCGTTCCTGGTGCCGCGCAGCAGCACCATCAGGGCCTCGTCGAGCACGCCACGCGACTGCAGGGGGCCGGCGGAGGTCGTGGTGGTGGCGTCGGCGAAGGCCCGGGCGGCGATCCGCGTGCGGGTGGCGAGCGTGAGCATCAAGCCGCCGATGATCACGAACAGCGTGAGCATGCCGAGCACGAGCAGCAGCAACGCGCCGCGACGGTCGGTGGATCGGATGAGAGGTTTCATGGGTTGGGTTCCTGCACGGCAACCGGGCCCTGATCCGGCTGCCGTGGTGGTGAATCTCGCGGTCTCTGGCCCTGCAGTGCGGATGCCTCAGTTGAGCGTCACGGGATACTCGGCCACCCGCACGAGGCCATCGAAACCGATGACGGTGGGGCTGCCGCCGGCGGCCCCGGTGTCGGTGAAGGTCACGAACGTCTCCGGTGTCGTCGTGCCCCCGGCCCCGGTCTTCCACGAGGAGGCGACCCGCAACCAGCGTGGCTGGCCGCCCGTGGGCATCGCCAGCACGTAGGTGCAGGGTTTGAAATACATCTTCAGGAAGTCGGTGTCCGCCGCCGCGAGCTTGTACGCGCCGCCCTGTGACGTGAGGGCGAACTGGCGGGCCTGACCGAGTTTGCGGAAGATCGCCACGCTGAGCAGCGCCGAACCCCCCGGCGCCGCCGGGGGCGTGGAGGGGGAAATCATCACCCCGTAGCAGACCGCCTCCCGGAAGTCGCGGAACAAGACGGTCCCGGCCACGCTCCGAAACGTGTTTGAGGGAACGGAGCCCGACACGGCGGGCGAGAACAGCACTTCATCCTCCAGCCAGAATGCCCGCGCCGTGTCGACATGCAGGGCGAGTTTCGTGGCGTTCGCGGCAGCCACACCGGAGATGCCACTTGTGGGCAGCACCCTGCCGAACACCACCGGTTTCGCCGGGTCGGCGAAGATGGCCGATGTGACGAGGCCGCGATTGACGACGTCGGCGAAGGCATTGGCGGCGAGCACCCCGCAGCGGTCCTCGAGCGCGGCTTCCGCCAGGCGGGAACTGGAGGCGGGGAGGATGGCCGCCACGCTCGACAGCCCGATCACGAGAATGCCGCAGGAGATCAACACCTCGAGGAGGGATAGGCCGGCGCGGGTGTGGCGCGGTGGCGCTTCGTGTGCGACGACTGGCTTGATGTCAGGCATGGTCTCATTTCCCGATGGGAATGCCGTTGCGGGCTTTCGTGCGCGCAAGGGCGATTTGCGTGATGTCACTTTGCGGAATGTTGGAGGACACGGTCACGCGGCCAGTCTGAGGATGGACCACGACCCACAGCGACTGGTCGCTGGAAAGCGTGTTCATGCCACCGTTCAACTCGTTGCGCGAGACGATGAACAAGAAGAAGGGACTCGTGGGCTGGTAGGGCTGAATGGTGCGCAGAGCGGTGGCACTCGTGACCTGCTGCATGAGCGTGTCGAGCCCGCCCACGGTGTCGTACACGAGCCCGATGTTGCCCTTGTTTTCCAACGTGCCCCATGTGGTCTCCAGTGAGTCGCCGATGCCGGAGAACTTCAGGTCGATGGCTGCCGACTTGGGCAGCACGAGGGCGGTGGAACTCGGCTTGGGGTAGCAGGCGACCCGGACGTCCATGCTCGTGCCACCGGCCGGCTTGGGCCAGATCGTGTTCTTGCTGGTCTGTCCGTCGAGGGTGCGGAGCGTCGCTGTTCCCGGGGGTGTGAAGCCCATCCAGGCGCCGGCAGGCTGCGCGTTCTGACCCTTCTTGTAGAACTGGATGCGGTAGCCATTCTGCAAATCGGCTGCCGCACCGTTCGTGGGAGTCACAGAGACCGCCGCCTTGATGTCGCTGAGCGTGGCGGGCGGCATCCCGGTGGCGGTGCCTTCGAGGTAGGGGGGAATATCGCCGTTGAAGATCGTGATGCACTGCCTGTTACCCACACCCGAGGACTCAAAAATCAGCCCGGCACCGGCACCGCTGCCCAGGGCCCTGGTCTGGGTGGCCAGGAGCACAGAGGCCACCTGCTGGGCGGCGAGGCGGACCTGGCCGCGGGGATTGGGGCGGGCCCCCAGGGCGATCATGCCGAACAGCATGGCGAAGATCGATGCCACCACGAGCAGTTCGACGAGTGTGAAGCCTGGTCGACGGTAAACGCTGTTCATTGCAAGGCCTGTGCATCGAGGTTCGTGATGTTGTCGGCACGGCAGTCGGGTTGCTTTTTGTCCCAGCCGCCGAACGTGAGCACCGTGGCGTTGGCCGGATCACCGCAGCCGGCGCCCATGCCCAGGTTCGACGCCGTGCCCACCTCGAGGCTGCCCTTGCCGTCGGGCCCCGCCGACCAGATCAGCGGCCGCAGCGGCTTCAGCGACGTCGCCGCCTGCTGAAAGAACTTCGTGCCGACCGGGAGTTCGAGGCCCCCGGGCCAGAGGATGTAGCGGATGGGGTTCCCCCACGCATCATGGAACTCGGGCGCCTTGTCGCCATCCTTGTCGCCCATGTCGCTGCCCGTCAGTTCAGTGCAATCAAGGCAGCCGGCGACGCCCCCCTGCATCACGATCATGAACAGACATTCTGCGTCACCGAAATCATCGGACGGGCTGCTGGCCGCCAGGACGCCCGCGTAGGCCCGGGCCGGGGTGGAGGGGAATTCGGTGGCATTCGCGGCCGCGGCCTTGGCGTCGGCCCAGCGGTCAGGCAGGTCGGCGGTGATCTGCCGTCGAATCAATGCGTCGCGGCTGGTGCCTGTGCCGCCCGCCGGCATGCTGCGGCCGCCGACCGTGGCAAAGTGAGCCGAAACGATGGCGTCGATCTTGGCGATCAACGCCTGCGTCTGCTGCCGCTTGACGCTGCTGCGGGCCGAGGACACGGCCGCCCCCGTCAGGCTCACAAGGATCAGGATGATCACGATCACGACCAGGAGTTCGACGAGCGTGAATCCAGCGGGCCGCGCCGGTGCGCGGACGGGCCGGCCCGCCTCGAGCAGCACAACGGTCG
>QWPO01000068.1 GCA_003669255.1 Planctomycetota bacterium
CCTCGCCCACGGCATCCGCGTCACCGACACGAAGAGGATTCTCACGTCGCGAAAACTCGTGGACCGGCTTGGCATCGAGGCCGAGGGGGCGGCGTATGAGTTTCTCGAGGAGATCAAACAAGGGATCGGGCGACTGGAAGCCGCCACCACCATGCTCGCCGCACGGCTCGCTCCCAGCGGCTTTCTTCGTCGACTGCCGAAGCAGCGGCCCGACGACCCGGCCGTGTTTCTCTTCACCTCCGGTTCGGAGAGCGCTCCCAAGACCGTGCCGCTCACCCACGACAACCTGATCGCCAACGTGGCGGCCAGTCTCGAAGTGCTCGAGCCTGAAGCCGGCGATTCCCTGCTCGGGTTCCTGCCCCCGTTCCACAGTTTTGGACTCACAGGCAATGTGCTGCTGCCAGTTGTGGCTGGGATCCGCTCCGTGCGACACGCCGACCCCACCGACGCCCGGGGGCTGGTGCGGCTGATCGAGATCTACCGGCCGACGATGCTCTTCACCACGCCGACGTTTCTCGGCTACATCCTCGCCGCCTGCTCGGGCGACGAACTGCGAAGCCTCAAAAAGATCATCACAGGTGCCGAGCGCTGCCCCGACGCCACCTTCGCCGCCTGCCGCCGACTCGCCCCCGACGCCACGATCCTCGAGGGCTACGGGATCACCGAGTGCTCGCCCGTCGTGGCGGCAAACCGCCTCAACCGTGTCAAAGCCGGTTCGATCGGTGGCCCCGTCAGGCACGTCGAGACGATCGTCGTCGACCCCGACACGCACGAGCCCGTGGCCGCGGGCGCCACGGGCATGCTGCTCGTCCGCGGCCGCTCAATCTTCAAGGGATATCACCGCCACGACGGCCCGTCGCCATTCGTGGAGGCCGTTGGCCACACGTGGTATCGCACCGGCGACCTTGTCTCCGCCGACGCCGACGGCTTCTTCACGTTCCGCGGTCGGCTCAAGCGGTTCCTCAAGGCGGCGGGCGAAATGATCTCCCTGCCGGCGCTCGAGGAGCCGTTTCAGAGGCGGTTCCCACCAGACGATAATGGTCCGCGGGTTGCGGTCGAGGGCATCGAGACGCCCGGCGGCCGGCACGTGGTCCTGTTCACCACCTTCGACTTGCCGCTTCGCGACGCCTCCGAAATCCTGCTCGCCGATGGCCTACGAGGCGTGATGCGGCTGGATCAGATCCACCGGCTCGAGAGGATCCCCGTGCTCGGGACCGGCAAGACCGACTACACCTCGCTCCGCCGGCTGGTCACCGAGTTGCATGAAGCGGGCTGACTTCCGTCGGCACGGTCGAACTTTGACTGGCTCGACCACGGGGGGCGGTCGGGAGCCGGCGCGCGTGGCTTTCGTCCCGCCGAAACGGTCTTCGATGCAGTTCATAATGCTGGCGAGGTGGGGCTCCGCGATCGTGTAATACGCGCGGCGGCCATCCTTTTCGACATTGAGAAACCCGCATCGCTGCATCAGCCGCAGGTGTTCCGACGCCATGTGGCTCGGAATGCCGCACGCCTCCGCCAACTCGCCGACGGTGTAGCGTCCGCCGAGCAGCATCTCCACGATGCGAAGCCGATGCGGGTGGGCCAGCGTCTTGAGGCACTCGGCGGCCTGCCCAAGACACTCGAGGCTCATCAACTGCGGCGGACGGACTGGCTTGCTGCTCACATCGACCATGACGTCACCTCGAACGGCCCGCTCCGGTCGCCGCCTTCGTGATTATATCGGAATGTGGCGACACGACACTGAATCGTTTCTTACCTTGGTGCCATACGGGCTCTCCAAGAGCCTTGCGCGGCGGTTTGTTTAAGCCCAACGCCGTGAGGCGTGGGGCGAATCACCACCAGTGGCGAAAAGCGTAGTCTGAGCCCCCTTTCCCGATGCCACCACGGAGCCATCATGCGGGCGGCCGCCTTCATTGCCGTTGAGCTCGCGTTCCTTGCCCTCGCCCACCTGCTCGGCGGGCCGGCGTGGACGGTGCTCGGCGTGATTGCCTTCGTGGCGCAGGCCACCGGTGGCCTGCGGCCGGCAGCTTTGGCCACACTCGTTCCCGCCCTCGCCTGGGCGGTGGCGGCGAAGACCACCGGTAATCGCGAACTCTACTTTCCCTTCGCGATGCACCTCGCAGCCGTGACGGCAGCCATTCCGCCGACGACGCATCGGCTCGGATCACTCGTGGCGGGGGCCGCAGTCGTGGCGACATTCCTCGCGATCCGCTGGCTGCAGGCCGCCACACCCCGAGTGCTCGCCGTCGAAGCCGTCGCGGCCGCGGTGGTGTTGGTAGCCGCAGTGATGGCCCGGGAACGCTTTGCCGACGCGGCGGGCCGTTGGTGGATTCCCGCCGCCGCCTCGCTGCTCGCCTACGCGTGCCTGGCGCTCTGACCGCACGGCCTCAGCGGCCTGCCGGCGTATGGGCGTTGATCGACTCAGCCACCGCCCTGGCGATCTCATCAGCCAGTCGTTGCTGCTGCGTGATGTCGGCGACACCGCTGTTGGAGGCCACGACCTTGCCCACCACCACGGCGGGATTGAAGCCTGCCACGGCGCCCACCGCCACCGTCCCCGGCATCATGCGACCCTTGTCAGAACTGTCGAGGATAAAGAACGGCGTGCCGCCCGCCGTGGCGGGATCCGACATCGAAATATCGATGCCGATCTGCTTGTTGCCCACACCGAAGCCGATCGCGTTGCGGGCCGCCGCGCTCCCCTCGTCGAGTTGCGCCACCTGCCCCGCGAGCCGCCAGCCGTTGGCCGGCGGCAGTGATGCCTCGGTCCAGAATACGGTCGGCCAGCCGGCCTGCTTGAGTTCGTCGGCGACGAGCCGCGCGATGCTCACACCGGGCGGCTCGCTGCGGTCATGGCCGGTGACGATATCGGCCACCCGAGGACGCGAGGCCATCAGCTGTCGCACGGGCCCCTGCGGCACGAGTCCGCCGGCAGCCTGCTGCCGTAGCTCCTCCTGAAGCGCGGGGTCCATGGTGAACGGCAGCACGTAGATGCGGGCCGGTCGCGCCGTCGGCCAGACGGCAGCGGTCGGCACCGCAGTGGCAGCCGTCGGCCCGAACGACTGGGCCCGGGCGGCGGCCAACGGGCCGACGCTGACGAGCAACGCCACGAGGACTCCGCAGCGAACGATGGCAGCCTGCATCACGACGCACCTCCACGAAAGAACGAAGCGAGAATGATGGTCGGGGAGGGTAGGCCTGGATGTTCAGGAGCGAAAGGCCGATTCGACGCTCGATCGCCCGGCCCAGCCCCGAATCAGACCGCGGTCATTCCGGCGTGTCGTCCTCGCGGCCGGCCTTGCCGCGGCGCCGGGGCTGCGGGTCGTCGTGCCGACGGAACACCGCCACCACGTCCTCGATCGGCACGACATACAGCAGATTGTCCTGCTCGAAGTCGACGGGAATCGAGTTCTTGGGATGGAAGAGCACCTTGTCGTACTTCTCGATCGGGAAGTCGGCGTCGCGCTCGATTTGGAGGCTGACCTCAACCACCCGGCCGGTGATCGTGGGGATCTCAGCCTGGTCGGGCAGCACGATCCCGCCGCGGGTCGTCGTGCGACTCTCGTCCTTGCGAATCAGCACCCGCATCCCGAGCGGCTCGACGAATTCTTTCACTATGGCTTCCTCCTCCGCCGGCCGGCGGAGACGACACGATGACAGTCCGGGGGGAAGGCGGCAACCCGAGCCAGTCCTGGTCGGACAACTCCCGCCCCGTAGATGGCCTCCACTTGATCCTCGCGCTCAAGTGCACGGCAAGTGAAAGCCGACCGGCCGTAAGGCCGCGGGCGAATCACGCTGGACGCAGCATCTTGTGGTGGTTCGCCCCACGCCTCACGGCGTTGGGCTTGGACCGCGGCCGCGCGAGGCTCTTGGAGGCCCGTATCAGTCGCCTTGAGGGCCGCGGGTTTCCGAACGGAGTTCGACCAGCGCGTTGGAGGCGGCCCGCTGCTCCGCCTCCTTCTTGTTGCGACCCCAGGCCGGGGAATACCGCCGCCCGCCAATCTGGGCCGACACGTGGAAGCTCTTGCTGTGATCAGGGCCGATCTCCTCGAGCACCTCGTAGGTGGGCGTGATGCCGTAATCCCGCTGGGCCCACTGCTGGAGGAGTGACTTGTGGTTCGAGCCCATCTCGCCGCTCACCACCTTCTCGATCTCGGGCACGAGCATCCGCTCCACGAGCGGGCGGACGGCTTCGATGCCGCCGTCAAGGTAGATGGCGGCCACCAGCGACTCGAAGAGATCCGAGAGGACCGACGCGGGAACCGCGCGGCTGGGCGTGGAGAGACCCTTGCCCACGATCAGGAAGTCGACCAGTTGGAGTTGATCGCTGATCCGGCTGCAGGTCTCGCGGCTGACAACCACCGACTTGATCCGGGTCAGGTCGCCCTCGAGCGAGTCGGGGAACGTCCGGTAGAGCCGCTCACAGACGAGAAAACCGAGGATCGCGTCGCCGAGAAACTCGAGCCGCTCGTTCGAGGCCAGCCGGTGCAGGGCGCCCGAGGCATGCGTGAGGGCAGAAATGAGCAGCGCCGGATCGCGGAACTCGTAGCCGAGCCGCCGCTGGCACTCGGCCACGTCGATTCCGCATTCGGCCTCTGCTCGCTGCTCGTGCCCGGCCATGCGTACTCCCGTGATCCGTACCCAGGGAAATATCGGGGATTTCGGGGGAGTGTCAACGCGGGACGCCAGCGCGGTGGCCGCGGATGAAACCGGCTCGGGAAACCGCACCGAACAACGCTCCACCAGCGTGCGTACAGGTGGGAACCGCGTTTCCGCGAGCACCGCCGGCCCCCTGGCCGGCCGGTGCCGTTTGCGCGTCTCGGGCCTACACTTTTCTGGATTTGTTCGTCCACGACAGGAGTTTTCCCAATGACCCACCTGCCCTTCCGCTCCACCAACACCTCCCGGTCGCCCCGCCGCGGCTTCCACCGGCCGGCGGCCTGCGTGTTTTGTGCCGCTGCCGTAGCGGCCGCCGCCGTTGTCGCCGCCCTAGCGCCCGTCGCCGTGCGTGCCGAGG
>QWPO01000008.1 GCA_003669255.1 Planctomycetota bacterium
CCGCGGTAGCAGCCCGATGCTCGCCGTCGTCGGCAAACAGCATGCCGTTGTGGAGTCCAGCAGCTCCGAGGAACGGCACCCCCGCCGACATGATCCAGGAACCGGAGATGCCGGCGTAGTCGGCCTTGCCGACGGAGGAGACGATGCCGCTGGGGCATACATACGTGGCTACGGCCTGGCGGCCGGCGATATCGTTGCCTCCAGCCGCGTTCCAGAGTTTCGTGTAGTTGATCCGGTCCGAGATCCCAGTCTCTTCGACGTAGGGCAGGATGAAGGAAGACCAGGCATGCTCGGTGCCAGTCGGCAAAGCGGCGCCGCGTGGCAGCAAGTCGCAGCCCGTCGGGAAGCGCCGGCGGGCCGATTCGTATGCACAGAGCCCAAGGGCGGTTTGGCGAATGTTGTTCCCGCACTGGGTCTTGCGAGACACTTCCCGCGTGCGTTGCACCGCCGGCAGGAGCAGACCGATCAGCGTGCCGATGATCGCGATCACCGCGAGCAGTTCGACCAGGGTGAAGGCCCGCCGGCCACCGGCAAAGCGGCCACCGACTGGACGTGGGGCGAGAAGGTTCGAAGACGTCATCGGGGCTGCAGCCAGTGGGTCTGGCGGCCTGCCGATGAACATCCCCTTGCGGGATCCGCGGTCATGCGAGGGCTGCGAACCCTACGCCATCAGTCGCCAAAGTCAAAAACCCGCCCGATGATGCTGATTTCCCGGAGCAGCGGTGAGGCCCGCGTGATGGACATTTCTCCCCGGCGGCGCGACTCCCTGGCCCGTCAGGGCTTGGTGGCCTTGTCGTCGGGCTTCTGCACCTGCACGAGTTCCCACTCGTGCACGCCGCCGCCGCTCTTCATCGTCACGCTGCTCGGCGTCTTCGTCAGGGCGTCGAGCGTGGTCTCAAACGTCGCGCCGCCCTTGCCGTCAACCTTCCAGGTCGCCTTCCGCGTGTCCCGATCGATCGAGCCGCTCACGGGCTTCGTGGTGTCGGTGATCGAGTCGTAATAGGTGCCTTTCAGTTCGCCCTGCTTGCTCACGGCGAGTTGCTGATACACGTGGGCCTGCCCAGCGTCTTTGGGGCCTGTTGCATAGACGCCCAGCGACAACCACTCGAGGTCGGATGGCGGCGTTGCGGAGGCAGCCCCGCCATCCGCCGTGGCGGTTGCGGCGGTTGTGGTGCTGCTCGCAGCGCCTGTGGCGACAGCAGCGCCTGTGGCGACAGCAGTGGTGGTGGCGACAGCAGTGGTTGTCGCAACAGCAGTGGTTGTGGTGCCAGCGGACGTCGCCGGATACCCCAGCCAGTTGGAGAGCCCTACGACACCCGCGACCGCCCACACATCCGCGTGTGGATGCGTGTACTGCCAGGCGTCGGGGTGCTCGCTGTACCAGGCCGGCGTAAAGGGCTGAGTGCGGCCCTCCATCGCGGCCTGGAACGAACTCTGGGCCGACTCGGAGCGACTCTTGGCCGTGGCCGGATCGGCTGCCGGCTTTGCGGCCGCTCCAGTCGCCGGCTTGGTATTCAGAAAGCTTTCGACTTCGCGAGTGCCGGCGGCCGGCCGGTTCGCTGCTCCACCGTCGATCCCGCGGGCCTGGCCCGGCGTAGCCGACTCGCGGGGCAGTGCACTCCCGGCGCCGGCCGGGCCAGGGGCCGGTCTCGTCGCGGTTCCGGGGCCGCCACGTCCACCGGCAGTAGGTTCAGGGCCTGAACGACCGCCAGCGCCACCGCCGCCGCCGGGCCGTGCAAAGGCTTGGACTGGAGCGAGGAGCAACGCGCCAAGAACTGCGGCAGAGAACGCTCTGATCACACCAGCAGTGGATTTCGGGAATCGCATCGACCAGCTCCTCGTAGGTTCCTCGGGGCAGGCGATCAGCCCACCGCTCCTGGGATGAGTTGTCACCGATTCGGCCCCAGGAGACAAATGCCTCAACCAGCGTCCGCGAATCAGGCCGGCGGAGGACGCACCTCCAGCGAAGGCCGTCCCGTCCACCGAGAGGCACGCTCGCGTCGGTGTGTACGATGCATGCGGCCGGACCTTACCGTTGGCTCGACTCCTTCGCAGCGCGATCCGTGTCTCCACCAGACTTCAGCGCGTTTTCCTGCCCGGCGCCGCTGCGAGACTATCCACACGTGGTCATGAGCCACGGCGGCGGAGGAGCGCTCTCGCGAGACCTCCTCGAACATGTCTTTCTGCCCGCCTTCTCGAATCCCCTGCTTGATCGCCTCGGCGACTCGACGGTGCTTGACATCGCTGCGGAGTTCGCCGGCGGCGGGCGGCTTGCCATCTCGACCGATTCCTACGTCGTTCGGCCGCTCTTCTTTCCGGGGGGCTCGATCGGCGACCTCGCCGTCAACGGCACGGTGAACGACCTGGCCATGAGCGGGGCCCGGCCCCACTCGCTGACGGCGGGCTTCATCGTTGAAGAGGGTTTTTCGATCGGCGGCCTGGCTGAGATCGCCAGGCAGATGGCCCGGGCGGCCGCGGCGGCTGGCGTGCGGATCGTGACCGGCGACACGAAGGTGGTGGAACGAGGGCACGGCGACGGCGTCTACATCAACACGGCCGGGATCGGCATCGTGCCGCCGGGGCTCGGCCTCGGAGCGGTGCCGATGTCACCGGGCGACGTCGTGATCGCCAGCGGCACGCTCGGTGATCACGGAATGGCGATCATGAGTGTCCGCGAAGGACTCGAGTTCGAGGCCGACATCGTGAGCGACTCCGCGCCGCTCCACGGCCTGGTGGCGGCGATGCTCACCGCCTCCCCTGCGATCCGCCTCCTCCGCGACCCCACGCGGGGCGGCGCCGCCACGAGCCTCAACGAGATCGCGACCCGCGCGGGCATGGGCATCGAAATCGACGAGCAGGCGATTCCCGTGCGGCCCGTCGTGGCCGCGGCTTGCGAGATCCTCGGCCTCGATCCGCTGCAGGTGGCGAACGAAGGCAAGCTTCTTGCGATCGTCTCGGCCGACGCGGCTGATCACGTCCTGGCTGCGATGCGATCCCATGAATATGGCCGCGACGCCGTGGCGATCGGCCGGGTGGTCGAAAACCATCCCCGAATGGTGGTGATGCGGACCGCGATCGACGGCACGCGCGTCATCCCGATGCCGCTCGGCGAGCAACTGCCACGGATCTGCTGAACCGGGCGCGCGGCACGTGAAAGCCGACCGACCGTGAGGCCGCGGACGAACCACGCTGGACGCCGAACCTTGCGATGGTTCGCCCCACGCCTCACGGCGTTGGGCTTGGACGGCTGCTTCTGCGTGGCTCAAAAGAGCTAGGCTGCGGGATCGGGGCGA
This sequence comes from Planctomycetota bacterium, assembly GCA_003669255.1. GTDB lineage: Bacteria > Planctomycetota > Planctomycetia > Pirellulales > UBA1268 > QWPN01. Next base: position 3,294 of record QWPO01000008.1, read on the forward strand.
GGATGGCGAGCCTCGGCTATCCTGCTGTTGGCGAGACAACTCGTCCCGTCCCGCAGCCGGGTTTGGCACGTGAGGGTGTTCGCGCCTTGAGCTACTGCTGACACGGAGTCTCTCGATGACACGTCTGCTCGCGATCCTCCTCAGCCTGACGGCAGCCGCCGCGTTCGCCGACACTCCGAAGCGGCCGAACGTGCTCTTCATCTTCACCGACGACCACGCCCAGCACGCGCTCTCGTGCTACGGCTCGAAGGTGAACCAGACGCCCCACCTCGACCGCCTTGCATCCGGCGGCGCCCGGTTCGCCAACGCATTCGTCACCAACTCGATCTGCACTCCCAGCCGGGCCACGCTCCTCACCGGCCAGTATTCCCACACCAACGGCGTGCCGGTGTTCAACCGGTTCGACGGCAGTCGCGATCACCTCGCCAAGCGTCTGCAGGCCGGCGGCTACCACACCGGCGTGATCGGCAAGTGGCACCTGGGTAGTGACCCGACTGGCTTCGACCGGTGGATCGTGCTTCCCGGCCAGGGCGCCTACCTCGACCCCATGTTCCTCGTTCCCGGCGGATCGCTCACGGTTGATGGGCACTGCACGGAGGTGATCACCGACCTCGGCCTTGAGTTCCTGAAGACGCGGCCGGCCGACAAGCCGTTCTTTCTGATGCTCCACCACAAGGCGCCGCATCGCGAATGGACACCCGACGACCGCAACCGGGCGAAGTTCGCCGGTGCCGTGATTCCGGAGCCAGCCACGCTGTTCGACGACTACGCCACCCGCCCGACCGCGCTCCCTGAGAACGAGCAGACCGTCGCCCGCGACCTCACCCGCCGAGACCTGAAGCTTGAACCGCCCGCGGGGCTTGAGCCGAAGGAACGGCAGCGGTGGCTGAACGCGACGCCAATGGAGGTGGAGGTGGACGGAAAACTTCTCACCGGCACCGATCTCGTTCGCTGGAAGTATCAGCGGTTCATGCAGGACTACCTCGCCTGCGTGCAAGGCGTGGACGATGGCGTCGGCAGGGTGCTCGACTGGCTGGACCACGAAGGTCTCGCCGACGAAACGATCGTGATCTATACCACCGACAACGGCTGGTATCTCGGTGACCTCGGCCTCTACGACAAGCGGTTCATGTATGAGCCGGGGCTCCGCGTGCCCCTGCTGGCCCGCGGGCCTGGCATCAAGGCGGGCGTCACCCCCGACCAGTTTGTCGCCAACATCGACGTCGCCCCGACGATTCTCGACCTCGCGGGCCTGCCGGTGCCGGCGTCGATGCAGGGGCGGAGCGTCGCCCCGCTCCTCCGCGGCGAGCGGCCGGCCGACTGGCGAAGCAGCGTCTACTACCGCTACTACCACGACCCTGGCAACCACAACACGCGGGCCCACTACGGCGTCCGCACGGCGACGCACAAGCTGATCCACTACTGGAAGAAAAACGCCTGGGAACTCTACGACCTCGTGCAGGACCCGACGGAGCAGCACAACCTGCTGTTTGACGAGGCCGAGGCGAAGTCTCCGGCGGTGGCGGCGGTGTTTGACGAGCTGAAGGCCGAAATCGGCCGCCTGCAGCAGCAGTATGGCGACGACGGCCGCTACGCCGACCCGCAGACCTGGCCTGCAGGCGGGGTCGATGGAGGCGCGGGCGACGGTAAGAAACCGCTCGGCAGGACGACGGCAGCCGAGGCAATCGCCGTGTCAGGCGTCCTCGGTCGTTGATCCGAGGA
>QWPO01000018.1 GCA_003669255.1 Planctomycetota bacterium
CACGCGTCGCTCACCGCGGATCCTCTTCGTCGTCCGCATCCGCGAAGGCGTCGTCCGAGTCGTGGTCGGTATCATCGTCAAACGGCTCGTCATCAGCGTCGAGGTCATCCTCATCGAGATCGTCTTCGTCGATCACGATCGGAGCAGGAGCCGCGTGCGGCTGGATCTTCAGCTTCCGCGGAGCCGGGTCGGGGGGCAGGGGGGCCGTGCCGCTGCGGGCGGACCACTCCTCGAGCGTGATCAGCACTTCGCGGGCCTGGCTGCCGGCATACTGGCCGACCACGCCGTCCTCCGCCATGAAGTCGATCAGGCGGGCCCCGCGGCCGTAGCCCACCCCAAGCGCCCGCTGCAGGAGCGATACGCTGCCGCGGCCCTCGCGAATCACCACTTCGACGGCGGCGTCGTAGAGTTCGTCCTTATCCTTCGGGCTGGGCCCACCGGCCTTGTCGGCATCGTCGGCGCCGGCTGGCTTGAGGTTCACGAGCTCCGCGGCGTACTGCGGCTCGCTCGTGCCGATGGCCCCCATCACGCGGCCGATCTCGTCGTCGCTGAGATACGTGCCCTGCCCACGGAGGATCTGGCTGGTGCCCGGGGAGAGGAAGAGCATGTCGCCGTTGCCGAGCAGCCGCTCCGCGCCCATCTCGTCGAGCACCACGCGGCTGTCGGTCCGGCTCGCCACCTGGAAGGCGATTCGAGCCGGCAGGTTGCTCTTGATGAGGCCGGTGATCACGTCCACCGTCGGCTTCTGCGTGGCGAGGATGAGGTGGATGCCCACCGCCCGGCTCTTCTGAGCAAGCCGGATGATGTGGGCCTCGATCTCCTTGCCCGCCGTCATCATCATGTCGGCGATCTCGTCGGCGATCATCACGATGAAGGGCATCGTGGTGGGGATCGCGGCGGCCTCTTCGTCGCTCTCGGGCTTCATCCGCTCGAGAATCGTCTCACGGCCCAGTGCGTTGTACTGCGTGAGGTGACGGACGCCGACCTTCGCGAGCAGGGCGTATCGCTGCTCCATCTTTTCCACCGCCCAGGCGAGAATCGCCTCGGCCTTCTTCATGTCGGTCACCACCGGATGCATGAGGTGCGGCAGCGACTTGTAGGGCGTCAGCTCGACCATCTTCGGGTCGATCATCAGCATCCGCACCTCGTCGGGCCGACGCGTCATCAGCATCGACACGATGATGGAGTTCAAGCAAACACTCTTACCCGTGCCCGTGCGGCCGGCGATCAGAAGGTGGGGCATGCTGGCCATGTCGACCACCATCGGATTACCCGCCACGTCCTTGCCGAGGAAGATCGGGATCTTCATCGTCCGGCTCTTTGCCTGGGTTTCCTCGATCACCCCGCGGAGGCGGACCATCTGGCGGGTGGTGTTGGGCACCTCGATGCCGACCGAGTTCTTGCCCGGAATCGGGGCCACGATGCGGACGCTCGGCACCCGCAGCGCAATCGCCAGGTCGTCGGCGAGGTTCGTGATCTTGGAGAGCCGCAGGCCGGCTTCCAGTTCGATCTCGTACTGCGAGATCACGGGGCCGGTTTCGATCTCGACCACCTTCACCTTGAAGCCGAACTCGCCGAACGTCTTCTCGAGCACCTTGGCCCGGTCGCGGACCTCCTGCTCCTGCTGGTCGAGTTCCAGATACTCGGTTGCCAGGAGGAGGTCGAGGCTCGGCAGCTCGTAATCGGCGGATGGGTCGGGCGAGAGTTCCAGTGTGGCCTGCGGCTTGCGGCGGCTAGAGAGCGAGCGAATCGGCACGAGCGGCTGAGCCGCCGAGGGCGTGAGCGTTTCCTCGGCGACGTCGTCGGCTGGCAACGATTCCGCATCGTTCACTTCGACGCCGGCGATCGCGTCGTCAGCGGGGGTGATCTCACGACGCTTCACGCGAATCGTGGGCTCCCCATCGTCCATCGCGTCGTCCTCGTCTTCATCATCACTCGCGAAGGTGCCGAGGCGGCCGCGCAGCCCTGGGAACCTCGCGGCGATGTCGCCGGTATCGAGCGTCTCCGGCGTGGCAGACCGGAGAGCCGTGAGGCGACGGGCCACTCCCGCGATGCCTCCGGCAGCCGTTGCCAGCGCCGTGCCCACCGTCGTCGCCACAGTCAGCAGCAGGGCGTCGCAGGCCAGGAACAGGCCGCCAAGCGTCGCGGCGATCACCACGATGGCGCCGCCAGTGCGCGCAAGATAGGAATCGACGAGCAGACGGCCCATCCCACCCAGGCGCCCACCCGGCCCCCAGAGCGGACGATCGATCACGTCGGGAAGGAAGAGCGTGAGGAGCGTGCAGCCGCCAGCGAGAGCCACGGCTGCCCCGATGGTTCGCAGAGGCATGTCAGGCAGCGGCCGGCGGCGGAGCACTGCGATGTCGAGCCCGAGGAGCATCGCCACCGCGAACCAACTCCCCAAGCCAAACGCCTCGTGGAGAGTGCCGGCGACGGCCGACCCGATCAGACCGCAAGCATTCACCGCCCGCGCGTTCGGCGGAAACACGCCTGATAGCGGCGGGTCTGCTGGATCGAAGGTGGCGAGGGCCGCCGCGAGAAACACACAGGCCGCCAGCATCACCAGCGCCGTCAGGTCCCGGACGCGATTCCGCGGCACGGCCACGTCGGTGGCGGGCCGTGGTTCGGACCGTTGGAAGGGAGCCGCGACTGCGGCCCCACGTTGGCCCGGAACAAAACGCTGGGAGACGGAGCGGTCAGCGAAGGCCATACGACGATCCTTGTCGGGGAGTGGTCCACGAAAACTCTACAGGCCGCTGGATGGCGGGGCGGACTCAGCGACGCCACACGGGGGCACCACCTGCTCGGGTCGCAACGACCATGTGGATTGCGCCGGTCGTGTAGGCTGTCCGCGAACCAGGATGCCCGTGACAGACCACCTCCCATCCGCCGCCAGCCGCCCCGGCCCGCTCGCTCGCCAGGCTGGCCGCCAGATCCTGGAACTCGTCCTGATCGCGGCGGCCACCACGGCCTTGCTCGTCGCGTGGCATTCGATCCCCCTGGCGCCGCGTGCCGTCTGCCTTCTCGTCGTCGCGCTCGCCGTGGCCAAGACAGCGTATTTCTTCGTCGAGAACCTGCAGCACATCCTCCTCGCGACCGCGCAGGAGATCCCGTACCACCGTTTCCTCGCCCTGATGGGCGTGAATATGGCCCAGATCACGCTCTCCTTTGCCCTCGACTACTGGGTGCTTGAATGGGCAGAGCAGGGGAGTTTCAGCGGCTTCAATGCCGCCAGCGACGCCACCCGGGTGTTCTTCGACTGCTTCTTCTACAGCGTGCTCAACTTTTCGTTCTTCGGCTTCGGCGACATCATGCCGCAGACGATCCCCGCGAGGATCGTCACGCTGCTGGAAGTCGTGCTGGCATTTTTCACGGTGATCTTCCTGCTTTCCGACTTCATCAGCCTGAAGGACTCGCTCCGCCGGGAGCGGCACCGGTGACGTCGGCCCCGCACGCTCATCTGGGAAGCGGTGCGGTGGCGCTCGGCGTCGCCGCCGGTTTCGTGGCCGCGCTGGCGAGCGCCGTCGCCTATTTCATCTCCCGGCACCACACCAGCCGGGGCGGCAGCAGCCCCCGCCTTCTCGTGATCGCCCATGCCATGATGGGCGCGGCCTGCCTGCCCGTCGCATGGCTGCTCTGGCCGGCGGGCCTCCCGGCGGCGAGGGCGTGGATCGCACCATTGCTCGGTGCGTCGTGCTCCTACCTGGCCGGCCAGGCGGTCGTGTTCGCCGCGCTGGCGCGGGCCGACACCTCGCGGGTCGCGCCGCTCCTCGGCCTCAAGATCGCGATGCTTGCCTGCATCGTCTCATTCCTCCCTGGTGAGCCGCTCGACCTGCGGCAGTGGCTGGCGGTCGGGCTGAGCATCGTCGCGGCGGTGATGCTGCAGCGGGGCGGCGGGATGCGACGGGCGGCGGTGGGCTTCACGCTGGCCGCCTGCGTGGCGTTTGCGGTGGCGGATCTGTTCATCGTGGCCCTGATCGACGGGCTGCAAAGGACCGCGGCGGAGGCCGCTGTGCCGCTGGGCCGGATCCACGCGGGCTTTCTGGCGATGCTCGTCACCTATGCGGTCTGTGGCGGGACGGCCCTGTGCGGCCTTGTCCTCGCGCCGTCGCTCAGGCGATCCACTCGCGACGACTGGATCGCCGGCGCTCGGTATGCCGCCACCTGGCTCCTGGGCATGGCCGGCCTCTACATCTGCTTTGGGATCGTCGGCGTGGTCTTCGGCAACATCGTCCAATCAACTCGTGGGCTGTTCTCGATCGTGATCGGGGCCTCGCTCGCCCACGCAGGCTGGCACGGGCTGGAGACCCACGTCGACCGAAGGACGCTCATCCGCCGGCTCTTCGCCGCAGCCCTGATGACCGCCGCGATCGCGCTCTACGTCATCGACATCGCGTGAGCCCAGGTGCCCTACGTAGCACAGGTTGGCAACCTGTGCCGAACCAACCCGTAGCACAGGTTTTCAACCTGTGCCCAGTTCCCCCGTAGCACAGGTTTTCAACCTGTGGCAATTTCAGAGCAGGTTGAAAACCTGCTCTACAGTTCAGCAGCACTGGCTGAAACTTCAGGGACCGTCGGCCGCGTCGCCGGGTTCGTCCGCCGCTTCGGCCTCGGCGGCTTCAACCGCCGACTTCTTCGCCGGGTCACGCTCCTTGGGCAGGTGTCGGTAGTAGACCTGGAGCGTCACGAGCGAGAGCGCGGTGGCCTCCATCCGGCCGCCATCTTCGCCGTCGGGATCCCAGCTGCCGTCGAGATCGCCGCTCTGCCGCTGGCGTCTCACGAGGTCTTCGCGGACGGAGCTGTTCCACACGTCGAACTCTTCCCCACCCACGGCGCGGAGGGCCTCTGTGGCGAGGAATGGATACGGCATCGGGCCCGACGTGTTTTTGAGAAGGACCGCGCCGCCGGAGCGGACATCTGGATCATCCGCAGCCTTGCCGAGTTCCAGCTGTGCGGCCAGGCCGGCGGCGGTGGCGAGCGGGGTCACGGGCTGGCTCCCTGACAAG
>QWPO01000173.1 GCA_003669255.1 Planctomycetota bacterium
CCGCGAAATCGACCCGGAACCGGGGTCGCCGCCCGAAAACGACCTCACCATTTGCGATTAGAGGCCCGATCGACCCGTCGCCCGACCCGAGACACGTCCGAATCTTCGACCCGCCCATTGGACCAAAGGCTGCAAATCCCGATCCTCGAACCCGTGAAAGGAATCACGAATGACCCCGCCCGAGAACACCGCTGCCGCGCCGCTCGATTTCCGCTGGTCGCCGAAAGGCAAGGGGCTGCAAACGATCCTTCGCGTGTTCGACGGGGACGAACTGATCGACACCGATACGGTCGATCTGGCGAAGACGACGAAGCGGACCGAATTCGCGGCACGGCTCGCCGAGCGGCTCGGGGTTGCGGTCGAGGACGTGGACCGCGAGCTGCTGCGAATCACGAATGAGCGGTCCGCCGCGAACGAACCCAAGCCGGACCCGGGGCCGGCGGACGACCTCGCCGAGCAGACCCGCGCCGCCCTGGAGCAGACCGACCCCGAGGTGCGGCAGGAAGCCGAGCGGCTGCTCGAGGACCCGGCGCTGATCGACCGGCTCCAAGCCGACATTGAAGCGGCCGGGGTCGCCGGCGAAGAAAATCTGCGGCTGACGCTCTATCTGATCGGGACCTCGCGGCTGCTGCCGCGCCCCCTCGCCGCGATCGTCCAGGGGCAATCAAGCAGCGGGAAGTCCTACACCGTCGAACGGGTGGCGAGCCTGTTCCCGAGGGAAGCGGTCGTGCTCGCCACTCAAATGACACCGCAAGCTCTGTTCCATGCTCGCCCTGGTTCCCTGTCGCACCGTTGGGTCGTGGCGGGCGAGCGATCCCGAATCGAGAACGACGACCGAGCCGAGGCGACCCGAGCACTACGGGAAATGCTGTCCGCCGGCCGGCTCACGAAGATGATGCCGGCGAAGGTGGAGGGGGAAATCCAGACCGTGACGATCGAGCAGGAAGGACCGATCGCATTTGTCGAATCCACGACCTCGGCGCGAGTGTTCGAGGAAGACGCGAACCGCTGCATCATGCTTTCGACGGACGAACAGCGGCGGCAGACGAAGACGATCATGCGCCGGCTCGCCCTGCACGCGAGCGGCAAGATTCGATCGGACGGTCCACGGGTGGCGGCGCGGCACCATGCCCTACAACGGCTGCTCGAGCGGCGGCGGGTCGTGATCCCGTTCGCCGAGCGGCTTGCCGACGTGCTCGAGGTGTTCGCCGATCGGGTCGAGTGTCGCCGCGCCTATCCGATGCTCTTGTCCCTGGTCGAAGCCTCGGCGCTGCTGCACCAACGGCAACGGAAGACGGACCAGGACGGGCGGCTGATCGCCGAGCCGGCGGACTACGCGGTCGCTGCTCGGCTGCTGTCGGGTCCGCTGGCGAGGACGATCGGCGAATCCCTGTCCGATCCGGCGCGGCGGTTCCTCGATCGGCTGCTCGCCGAGGTGGACGACCCGATCGACCCGATGCCGGTTCCGTTCACGGCGAAGGACGTTCGCCGGCGGTTGAAGATGCCCCGGTCCACGGCGACGGGGTTCCTGTCCGAGTTGGAGGACAAAGGGTTCCTGGACGCCGCCGAGGCTGCGGCCGGCGGTCGGGGTCGCCCGCCCCGAGCATGGAAGCCGACCGGCAGGGACGGCGAGGACCTGGACGTGCTGCCGCCGGTCGAGGAAATGTTTTCAGCGGATTCCCTGGACGAATCGGCAAAAATCCCGCCGGCGAAGCCGAAGTAGGGTTTCGCTCGGGAAATACGCTGGTTTCGGTCGGCTGATTTTTGCCGAACCTCGATTCGGACAAATTCGGACAAATGGACAAATTCGCCGGTCAGGGTTTCGGCGGCGGGCCGGCGACCATGTTGCCTATCGCGCGGCCGATGAAGATTCCGATGACTGCCCCGATTACCGCACAAACGACGTGCAATTCACGATCGAGGAGCGTCGCCCCGAAAGCGAAGCCCAGGCCCGTGGAAACCCCAATCCCGAATAGCATGCAAACAAGCCGAGCAAATATCGCCATGCAGTAGCCCCCAGCAGGGATCAAAACCAGCCAGAAATCATCTGCCATACAACCGAATTACTTGCCATATCCAGTAAATATGGTTGGACAAATCAAGCAAAAAGATGCCCCATACCGCCGTTTTTATGCTGCGCAGCACTTGTTCCGTACCTGTGTCGATCATTGGTTCTCGTTTCCTTCGCTACTCGGTGAACTGCACTACGCTGCCCGTTTCAGCTCTGCATCCAGGGCGCCCCTGCGAACGATTGGAGGGGAAGCATACCCCCCGACGCGAACGGCGGGGGTGATTTTTGCCATTTGTCCGAATATTGCCCCCGAGCGGCGCGGCAAAAATAAACCCATGTCCGCAAAGGGGTTAGGTGCGGTTTCGGCATTTTTGCCATTTTGTCCGGCGGATCCCCGATTCGTTTTGCAGTGAACTAGTTGCGGCGGACAGCGATTGCCCGCGGCCGCTGGACGCCTTCCCATCCAGAGAATCTACTTGCTCCCCCGGCGAGGGATGCCCCCCGCCGTTCATAATACCCGGGGCCTGCACGATGGGCTGGTTTTTTGCCTTCATATTCCTTGTGATCGCGGCGGTTGCCTGCTTCCTTTTGTTCAACGTCTGGCGAGAAAAGGCCGCGATTCAGGCTCGCGTGGAAATCCTGGAGCCGCAGGCGGCCGCGGGGGGTGAACTTCAAGTCGAACGCGACAAGCTCGCCGCGGCTTACAACGCCCTCCGTAAGCGAGTCCAGGGCATTGTCGACGCCGACGCAGAGAAGGCGAGGGTCGTTGCAGAGTCGAAGGCAATCGCCGAGAAATTCAATGCACAACTCGCCGCCGCAAAATCGCAGTTCGCCGAGCGGAAGCAGGCAATGGATGCCGAAGTCGCAAGCTTAGAGGAACGGCTTGCCCCGCTGCGGGCTGAGCATCAAGCGCTGAGCGAGGAAGCATCGCTTTCGGAAATGGGCTTCTACAAGTCGCGATACGGATTTGCGACATCCGAGAAGTACAAGAAAGCGATCGACGAGAACTACGAAAAGCAAAAAGCGATGCTGAAAGAGAAGGCTGCCGCGACCTGTTCTACTGAGTGGTCGATCGATGGTAGCGTTGAGAAGGGGCGAAAGCAGACCGATAAATACTTATCGCTGTTGATTCGCGCGTTTAACGGTGAGTGTGATTCGGCGATTGCGAAGGTGAAGGCGACGAACTTCCAGACAATGGAGAACAGAATCGACAAAGCTTTTGATTCGCTGAACAAACTCGGAGAGATGCAGTATTGCTCGGTTGTGGCAGAATACCGCGACTTGCGCCTCGAAGAATTGCGGCTGGAGCATGAGCATGCGCTAAAGGTGCAGGCCGAGCGGGAGGAGCAGCGGGCGATCAAGGAAGAAATGCGGCAGCAGGCCATCGCCGAGCGCGAACTGGAGCGGGCCCAGCAGGAGGCCGAACGGGAGGAGCGGCAATACGAAACCGCCTTGGCGAAGGCCCGCGCCGAGTTTGAATCGGCGAGCGTTGCAAAGCAGGCTGAAATGCAGGCCAAACTCGCCGAACTGGAGCAGATGGTCGCCGAGGCGCACGCAAACAAGGAGCGGGCGATATCGCGAGCGCAACAAACCCGCTCGGGCCACGTCTACGTCATATCGAACGTCGGGTCTTTCGGGGCGAATGTCTACAAAATCGGTATGACGCGACGACTCGACCCGATGGATCGGATTTGGGAACTCTCGGACGCTTCCGTGCCGTTTGATTTTGACGTTCATGCGATCATCTACACCGAGGATGCCCCAGGGCTTGAAACCGAATTGCACCAGCGTTTCGCGGCGCGGCGACTGAACGCGGTGAATCAGAAGAAAGAGTTTTTCGCGGTTACGATTGACGAGATCGCGGGTATTGTTCGCGAACGTTGCGGCGATATTGAACTAACGTTGATTGCCGAGGCGGCAGAGTTTCTCCAGAGCCATGCTTTCCATCGCGAGAACGGACAAACGCTCGCGGTCGCTCGGCAATTTGCCCTACCCGGACTGCACTAAGTGTGCCGCGAAGCCGACCGCCCACTCCGACGAGAGGCAGAGAAGCCCGCGGTATTTCAGCGGCACGCGGCTCGGGTGCAGTGGCCCGCTTCCCCTAGGCCCGTCCCACGTCCTCCTGCTCGATCCACCCTGGCCACACGGCGGCCCCACCCCCAGGGAGTGTCGCGGCCGGCGCGAATCGACCCGGACTCCCCCCTCTGCGCCCCTCCGTTAGCGTCTGCGGAATTTTTGGGGGGTGCGTTTTGCAAGGAAACGAGGACTTTCGCCTCGCCAGTGGTGGCTATGAGGGCCAGAAGTGAAATAAAGCACCGAAAATGGTCGCCTGGCCAATGGCGACCGTAGCCTTGGGGCCTTGGCTCGCAAGCGTACTTTCAATAATCAGACGTCGATCGCGATGCCCCAACGCCACGGTTTTGACATTAGGTACCGAAGCCCGTGAGGGTTTAGCCCCGCCCGTTGCATGCGAGCGCTTTTGGTTGGGCGATAGTCTAGGCGGCCTCGATCATATCTAAAACCGTCCCCGTTGTTCTCCACGCCGCAACAATCAAGCCCACGCCAACAATGATCATCACCACTCGCAAGATTGGATCGGCAGTCGACGCATCGAAACTCGGGTTGCACCAGCCCACGAAGGCAGGCATCGCGTAAAAACCTACGACACAGGCAACTATTCTGACTGGAAGGGCGATTAGCCGAAGGACGCTGAACTCACGCAGGCGAGGCCTAGTTGAGGCCTGTACTGCAAGCGGGGATGGTGGCAAGGGCGGAGGAGAGGCAGCGAGTCTCGCATGCGAAAACAAACCCCTCACGCTACTTGCCGGCAACCAGTTAGGCATACCATCCCGCCATACCAAATCGGCAACGCCTAACTGCCCAGTGGATGCCAACTGCTTGAGTTGACTCGCATCGACCGGACCGTATTGGTGCCCGTTGTTTGAATAGAACCACTGGTCGGCCATAGCGTGCCTCTGAATCGCGATGACTACGGCGTCATTGAGCAGCGGTCGTGATTCACCGGCCCAGCGACGCCTGGAACAAGACCGGTGAAACTATTTCCAGGGCTTTGTGCCAGTCAAGCGGAGCGCTGCTGGTCGAGCACGCACGGTGACGTGGGCGAATCACTTTGAGTCGGGGCCGTTTTTTTGTTCGAAACCAAGCCAAAAACCCTCGACATAGCGATCTTCTTTGAAATCAAACCTGTCTTTCATATTTGCATACTCCAAATCAGACCGTAATCGCCACTTAGCCCTGTCAGCCAATTTGCGGACTTCCTCGGCGGACGGCCTCTGCCCAGGCTTATTCTTTTTGTACCACTCGCCATAGCCCCAGCCAGCCACCTGTCCCAGGCCATAACCATCGACCCCGCCAAACCCACTCCGGGGTGCGGACTGAGGCGCTCGCTGGGCCGGCACCGCATGAGACGACGCAAGCCGATCCTTGGGTTTGCTTGCGGCAGGCGAGAAAGGAATCCACAAGCGAACTGCAGCGTAGACGACAGCCAGGATCGGAAATATCCATTTCCAGTTCAGTGGCCGAACAGCCGAACCAGGCGTCACCGGTCGGTATGCCGGTTGCGACGCGACACTTATCGGAGCCGAGCCAGTTGACACTGTCCGTGCGGTGGCCTGCAAAGGCGGCGGGGTCTTTAACGCCGACGGCACAAGGGCAGCCCGAAATCGGGAGATGATCAGTTGTTCTCTAGCCGCCACAACGCCGTCGCTTTCAGCCAAAGAGGCGAGAACTTGTTGCAGGTATGACGCCAGTGGCATCCCAGAAAAACGTCGCAGTTGGCCTGCTAGTGCGTCACTCTCCGAGTCCACCCCCTTGCTATGGATTTCTTTGCATGTAGAGGTCGCGAGGCCGCGTAGTTGTTCGGGGGTATGGGGAAAACCGAGGCGATTCATCGCCTCGGAGAGCAAGCCCAATTCCTGGTTGCTCACCTTGCCGTCCGCAGAAATTAAACAGCACGCCGCTCTAAAGAAAAGCCGTGCATCTTCTTGTGTGGCACCCTGCTGTTGCATGATCGCGCATCCAAGGTTTGTAGGCGTACGCTGCCCCGCAAGGAGGGGAGAATACGACCTCGTAATGAGGGCGTCAACAAAAGAGTGGAAGGGCATAGGGGGGCGGACGGGTTCGCCCGGCACTGTACGCGATAAAGCGATGACGCCGACCTAGCGGCCGCTGGGTCCGAGGCCCGCGCTGCGAAGCGGGGGCTGTGTCGCGATCCCGAGCCGGTCGCCCCGTGGGAGTGGCGGGCGGGGCAGGCTCAGGCACGAGGATGCTCTGACAAGACTTGGATCAGGATTTGGGGAGAGGGTCAGTAGTGCAGGAAGCCGCCTCTACACCGAAGCCGTGAGAGGCGCGGCGCTTGCAGTCGGCTCCTGCCCCTAGGTCGGCGGTTTAAAGCGGGCAGCGAGGCCCCGAGTTATCGGGAGAGATTCGAGCGGCTGACGTAGTTCGCAACCGGGGGTATCGCGGCGACACGGCCGGAAGGACCCGCCTACTTATACCCCGAACGTTCCCGATCAATGGCTCGCGGCACCAGGGGTACTCATCGCCAACGACGATAACCGCGAGTCCACTGCATCGCCTAGTTCGCGACTTACCACTAAACCACATTGTGCCTTGGCTAGTGAGCAATCAGCCGCCGCCCGAAGTCGGATGCAAGCCCATTGCCGTTAATTTAACTCTATACGCGTATTCAGAGGTCATTTGAATTGACCGCACTACCGTCTCCGCTGACCACTTTGGCGACGTAGGTGAGAATCAGTTGCGGATTGCCAGTCACGCCGTCTTGTCGGGCAATCAGTTTTATCGATTTCCAATCAAATGTGCCGACGACCATAGCCCCCGGCTTCAGGCTTGCGGCAAGAATGCGGTCAACCGCCTTGCGAAAAAGCTCCTCGTTAAAGTCGGGGCCAAAATCGGGCTCTCCGTACTTCTCCTTTAATCCCCGAAACACTGCATCAAACTCAGCAGCCTTGAGGTGAACTTGAAACATCTTGAAAGAGTCTCCATTGAAGCCAAAAGTGGCTAAATGCGATGAGCCATTAAATGGAAACTCTTCCGTGTACAACATTGTTGTAAAGCCGCTGCCCGGCCCCGCGCCTGGCACCTCTGCAAGCGGCACGGGGCACAGGCCCCGTATCTCTTTCTGTGTCATCCCGAACCGCAAATCCTTGTAGCCATCGACCGCATATGCGGCGGCATGCACATCGAGGCAAGCGAGCAAAAGAAAAGGCCATTTCCACATAGGTGGTTTCTCCGAGCAGCGGCCAATCAGAATGGGACCAATGATGCGGCCCAAGTTGTCCCCGGGCCGTGGGAGAATATCACTCGGCGTAGGGGGCGTCAACGTTCGCGAACGTTGGCGATCAGCAGCTCGCGACCAAGGGATTATCCATACCTGTGGGCCTCATCGCGAGTCTGCTGCATCGCGTGGTTCGACATTTCGGGGCCACTGAGCCGCTGATCCACCATCCGATCCGCAACGACAACGAATCGCTGGCACACCCAAATGGCGACGCCTGCGATAGCGAAGGACGCCACGATAGGCCACGACTCGTCGGGCGTCAGATTCCGCAGATCGACGCCCAACTGCCCGGGTGCCCTCGTGAGAAACGCGAGCAGGACGAGCGCGAGTATGCCAATCCACAACTTCGCGAGACGGCGATAATCCTGACACCACAGAAGAACGCCGGTGGCACCAATCAACAGCCCGGGGATGCCGGGAAAGATCAGGTAGAGCCACCCGCCCAGTTGTGGCGCGCCTGCGAGTAACGGCGACGCAAGCAGCCAAACACCATATGTGACGGCCAGAAGACCGACTGTCCGTGGCAGGAGTTGGCGGGCTGGCATAGCCAAGGTGTTAATCCGTTTGTCGAACTGGTACTTCTACGGAGCCGCGTAATGCCGGAGCCGTGCAAGATAACGCTCAGCGGGCATCGTGGCGACCCGTCCCAAGTTTCGCTGTAGCCACGGGTTCGATCAACTCGGGCTCGAACGGGGCGGCGAGTTATACAGCGATTCGTGTCGTATAACGCGCCACGTTAGCCCGTATCGGCCGAGCCTGTGGACGGCGGCTACCCTTCGGCAAGGAACCGGTCGAGTGCGTCCGGCTCGGACGGGGCCGGGGCGCCGATCTGCCGGCGGGCGGCGGCGGGTAGCCCGAGGGCTTTCTCGGTGGCGAGCAGGGTCCCCGAGAGTTTGAGCAGCATGGTCGCCGCCGGGGTCGGGGATCGGTAGCCGGTCGGGGTTTCCATCACGTCCCCGCCGGCGAGACATTCGACCGCATAGCGGCGGTGCATTTCGTGCAGGATCGCATAGCGGGCGACGGTGGCGGAATCCGCCGCCGACCAGGTTCCCATGCCCTGCATCGCCGCCACGGTCCGTTGCCAGACCTCGAGGGCGTGGGGGCAGCCGGCGACCTCGGGGGGCGGCTGCACGCTGCCGTCCGGCTTGGGGGTGCGGTCGATCGAGAGCAGCCGGGGCCGGGGACGTGGACCTCGTTTTCCCATGCCGGGATTGTACGAAACCCCCCTGCGGAAATGAGGGTTTTTGCGCGCGGCACTGGCGTGGGGTCTTGGGCGGCGCGGCAGATTCTCGAACGACCCTACCCCCCCTATTTGAGAATCCTGCGGGCCGGGGGCCGATTCTCAATTTCGGCCGCGCGTGCGAGAAGTGAAACGCCGGGGTTTATCTGGATCGCAGCCCCGGAGATTCGACCCGCCCCCAGGCCGGGGAGCGGCCGGACGGCAGCCGGCGAAACCCGGCCGCGCATAGCCCCGGCATAGCCCTGAGCATTTTCGTCCGACCGCCGAGTTTGGCGGTGCGAAGCGAAAACCCCTGCATTTGCAGGGAAAAAGAAAGTCGGGGCGGAGAGATTCGAACTCTCGACCTCCTGGTCCCAAACCAGGCGCGCTAGCCAGACTGCGCTACGCCCCGAAAGCGACGCATCGCCACGCCGCACGAGCAGTGTACCGCATGCCGGCTCGCGATTCCGCCAGGCCCCGGGTCAGTCGGTGATGTGCTCGAGAAGCCGCTGGAATTCGTCGAGATCCCCGAACGGGATTACGATCCGCCCGGCACCCTTGCCGTTGGCGTGCACCACCACCTTCACCCCCAGCGCCTGGCGGAGTTGATTCTCCACCGCCACCACCTGGCTCGCCCGACGCGTGGCTGGACGCCCCGGCTTGCGCCGCGGCGCGAGCGCCGGACCCGCCGCGTCCGGCACACCGGCCGGCTCGGACATCACGTCGCCCATCTCGTCGGCCTCGTCGCCACGAATGATCTCCTGCACCTCTGTCTCGACCGCGCGAACCGAAAGTCCTTCGGCCGCCACCCGGTCGGCGATGCGCACCTGCTCGTCCTCGTCGCCCAGTGGCAGTAGCGCCCGGGCATGGCCCATGGAAATCGAGCCGGCGCGCAGTCTCCGTTGCACGGCCTCCGGCAGTTCCAGCAGGCGGATCAGGTTGGCCACGGTGGAACGGTCGACCGAGAGCCGCTTGGCCAGTTCGTCCTGCGTGCAGTTCCACTGCACGATGTAACGCTTGAAGCTGGCCGCCTTCTCCAGCGCGTCGAGGTCGCGCCGCTGCAGGTTCTCCACGATGGCGATCTCGGCCATCTGCCGGTCGTCGACGTTGAGCACCCGGGCGGGGATGCGTTCCCAGCCCAGCCGCCGGGCCGCCGCCAGCCGGCGCTGGCCGACGATCAGTTCATACCTGTCGCCTCGGGCCCGGATCACGATCGGCTGGACGAGACCATGCTCACGCAGGCTCTCGGTCAACTCCGCAAGGTCGGCGGCATCGACGATGCTGCGCGGCTGCCAGGGATTGGGATCGACGAGTGCCACCGCGATGTCGTTGGCGGGGACCGCGGCGGCGGCCTGCTCGACCTCCTCTGGAGCATGCAGCATGAGCCGCGCGGCACCGGCGCCGAGCGAGGGCTTGGCGGCCACGGCGGCGGATCCCTCCACGACCACGGCACTGGCCGGATGATCGAGCCCGGCCCGTCCCAGCAGGGCCTCGAGTCCACGGCCCAGGCGTCGTTCCCTACTCACAGTCTCGTACCTCCATGCAGAGTTCCGTATAGGCCCGCGCTCCCTGTGAACGCGGCGCGTAGTCGATCACGCTCTGGGCGTGGCTGGGCGCCTCCGAGACGGCCACGTCCCGGGGGATCACCGTTTCGAAGACGATCTCGCCGAAGAAGTCGCGCACCTCGGCCTCCACCTCGGCTGTCAGCTCCAGGGCCGCGTCGTGCATGGTGAGCACGATGCCGCTGAAGCCGAGGCGGCCCGGGCGCTCGGCCATCACGTCGCGGATCACCTCGATCATCTGCGTGAGGCCTTCGAGGGCGAAGTATTCGCACTGGATCGGCATCAGCACCTCGGTGCTGCCGGCCAGCGCCGTGCGGGTGAGTTCGCCGATCGACGGCGGGCAGTCGATGAGGCAGTAGTCCCAGGCCGCCAGACCCCGGGCCAGGTGGCTCTCCAGGACAGCGGATCCCTGCCGGGCCTGGGCGGCGATCCGTTCCACGTCGCGGACGCTGCGGCTGCCGGGCAGAAGCGACAACCCCGGCACCATCGTCTCGACCACCGAATCACGGAGTTGCGTCTCCAGCACGAGCGGATGGATGGCGGCGGGCACGGCGCCGAAACCGGTCGTGGCGTTGCACTGCGGGTCGAGATCGACGAGCAGCGTGCGCAGGCCGCCCCGGGCGAGACCGGCGGCGAGGTTGGAGGCGGTGGTCGTCTTGCCGACGCCACCCTTCTGGTTGGCCACGCAGAGAATCCTTCCCACGCGCAGAATCCTCACCCACGGTTCCGGAGGCACGATGAGTGCCATCGGGATATCGGCCACCCGCGGCACGATCGTCACGTTGCGCGCGCGGACCCGCCAGAACCGCCACCGTGCGCAAGGTCGGCGCGGAGGTTCCACGTGAAACCACCCGGCTTGCCCAGGTTCGCCGGCCATCCCAAGCCGCCGTTCCATGTGAAACGCATGGCTGACTGTGGCGGGAGATCGCCCAAGCCCGCGGGCGTGCGGTCATTCGAGCGGGTTGAACACCAAACCGCTGGCGAGCTTTGGATAGAAGTAGGTGCTCTTGGCCGGCATGCGTTCGCCGGTCTCGCTCACCTTGCGGATGTCCTCCACGCTGGCCGGCATGACGAGGGCCGCGAACGGATACGTGCCCGTGCCCAGGCCGTCGACCACCTCCCGGACCAGGTGCACGTAGCCGGGCGTGGGAATCTCTTTGGACCCGAGCAACTCGCCCACCACCAGCCGGTGCAGGATCGACACGCCTAGGCTGCGCCAGGCCGGCCCGTGGTCGGCCGCCACCGCGTCCATCCGGGCCTTGCCGGCGGCCGTGATCGTGGCCAGCGTCCAGACCTGGTCGCCCGCCGTGTAGAGCCCCAGCACCCCCTGGCTGCCCTCCAGTTCGATGCTCGTCCAGACGTTGTCGGCGGCCGCCGGGCCCTTGCCCACGGCCCGCGTCGTGAAGCAGTCGCCGAGGCGGGTGGCCAGTTCGCCGGCGTTGGCAACCGTTGGCTGCACGAAGAGCCGGTGCGTGGGGAGCACGACCAGGCCTGGGTCGCTCATGCCCACGAGCATCATGAGCACGAAGTTGGCCGGATGGTCGGGCGGCAGGGACGCGCCACCGTGCTCGGCCGCCCAGGCCGCCGCCACCTCGTCGCGGTAGTTGCAGGCCGTCTCGTAGCGGTGATGGCCGTCGGCGATGAACACCGGCTTGGGCCCCATCAGCCCGGCCACCTTGGCCGCCACCGCCTCGTCGGCCAGCGGCCACATCCAGCTCTTCACGCCCAGGTGGTCGGTGGCCTCGATGGGCGGCTGGCCGGCCACGGACTTGTCGAGCAGATCCTGCACCTCCCCGTGCGGGTCCGGGTACAGGCCGAACACCTGGCTGAGGTTCGCCCGGCAGGCCCGCGTGAGCAGGAGCCGGTCCTGCTTGGGGCCGCTCATCGTCTCTTCGTGCGGGTGGATGTTGCCGGTGCCGAACCGCTCCAGGCGGACGCGGGCCATGACGCCGCGGCGAACGTGCCGCGACCCCTCGACCTCGAACTCCTGGTGGTAGACGTAGAGGGCCGCGGCCGGCTCCTGCATGACGACCCCTTCCTCACGCCACTGGCGCAGGAACTTCGCTGCCCGCGTGTATTTGTTCGCCCGCTCGTCGTCGCCTGGCTCCTCCCGGTTGAGCTCCAGCCGGATCACGTTGGCGGGGTGCCGCTCGTAGAGCTTCGTCTGCAGGGCCGCGTCGATGACGTCGTAGGGTGGCGCGATCACCTGCGACAGGGCGCCGACGTGCTTGGGGTCGTAGCGGAGGCCGCGGAGTGGAGCGACGATGGGCATGCTGGTCCTTCGGGCTGCGGGGGAGGAATCGAAGCCGGAATGGTAGCAAACCGTGGCGGAGGTGCCGATGGTGCGGCGCCGGATCGGGGCTGCCGCCACCGTCTCGCCGGACGTTCACTGCGCCCATCGTGGGCTCCGTTCACTCGGATGTGCCTGCGCTCCCGCCTCCATGCCTGCGCTGGTCACGTACGCCGTCTCAACGGTATGGGCAGCCCCGCGCGTCCCCAAGGCGATTGCCAGTGCGGCGTCGTTTCACGGGAAACGGTCGGCAGTCACCGTCGCTGCGGAAGCGGAGACGGCCGCCCGGAAGGCGGCCGTCTGGAGGGTGCAGGAAACCTCTCGCTTTCCTGCACCCGGCTCCGCGTTCGCCGGGGCCACGGATGGCCCGGCGAACGCAGCACTCAACAGCGAGCCACAGGCTCGCTGTTCAATAGCGGTAGTACTCGGGCTTGAACGGCCCGTCGACGGGGATGTGCAGGTACTCGGCCTGGGCCTTGGTGAGCTTCGTGAGCTTCACTCCCAACTTGTCGAGGTGCAGGCGGGCCACCTCCTCGTCGAGCTTCTTGGGAAGCAGGTGGACGCCGACCTCGTACTTGTCGGTCTCCGTCCAAATGGCCAGTTGCGCGAGCACCTGGTTGGTGAAGCTCGTGCTCATCACGAACGAGGGATGCCCGGTGGCGCAGCCCAGGTTCACGAGCCGGCCTTCGGCCAGCACGATCACCGAGTTGCCCGAGGGGAGCGTGTAGCGGTCGACCTGCGGCTTGATCTCGACCTTCTTGATGCCCTTCGTGTTCTCCAGCCAGGCCACGTCGATCTCCAGGTCGAAGTGCCCGATGTTGCAGATGATCGCGTCGTTGGGCATCTTCTCGATGTGCTTGCCGAGAACCACGTCCCGGCAGCCGGTGGCCGTGACGAAGATCTGGCCCCGCGGGGCCGCCTCCTCCATCGTGGTCACTTCATACCCTTCCATCACCGCCTGCAGGGCGTTGATGGGGTCGACCTCCGTGACGATGACCCGGGCGCCCAGGGCCTTCATGGCGTGGGCACAGCCCTTGCCGACATCCCCATAGCCGCACACCACCACCACCTTGCCGGCCACCATCACGTCGGTGGCCCGCTTGATGCCGTCTGCCAAGCTCTCACGGCAGCCGTAGAGATTGTCGAACTTGGACTTGGTGCAAGAATCGTTGACGTTGATGGCCGGGAGCTTGAGCTCGCCATTTTCATGCATCTGGTAGAGCCGGTGGACGCCCGTGGTCGTCTCTTCGGACAGGCCGCGGATGCCTCCCAGCAACTCCGGATATTTCTGATGGACCATGGCGGTGAGATCGCCGCCGTCGTCGAGGATCATGTTGAGCGGCTCACCGTCGGGGAAAAACAGCGTCTGCTCGATGCACCAGTCGAACTCCTCGTTGGTCATCCCCTTCCAGGCATAGACAGGAAAGCCGGCCTTGGCGATGGCCGCGGCGGCGTGGTCCTGCGTGGAGAAGATGTTGCAGCTGCTCCACGTGACCTCGGCGCCCAGCTCCTTGAGGGTCTCGATGAGCACCGCGGTCTGGATGGTCATGTGCAGGCAGCCGGCGATGCGAGCCCCGGTGAGCGGCTTGGTCTTGCCATACTTGTCCCGCAGGGCCATCAGGCCGGGCATCTCGTTCTCGGCCAGCATGATCTCCTTGCGGCCCCAATCGGCCAGCGAGAGATCGGCAACCTTGTAGGGCAGGCGGGTTTCGACGTGGGTCATTGTGGGAATCTCCTGTGCGGGCGCCCGATGGGCGCGGGACGGGGCCGGGCCCCGGGCCCGGGTGTGCGGCATCCATCGCCGAACGCCCCAAATCTTAGCCGGTGAGACGATTTCGCACAGGGTTCAGCCCCCGCCAAGCCCCGCCCCGTGGGCCGCGGCCACGAAGGCCCGCACCTTTTCCGGATCCTTGCGTCCCGGGGCCGATTCCACGCCGCTGGCCACGTCCACCGCCGCCACGCCAGTGGCCCGGATGGCAGTCGCCACGTTTTCGGGCGCGAGTCCCCCTGCCAACGCCACGGGCAGGTCAAGGGGGCCTGCGGCCATGAACGCCTGCCAGTCGACGACCGCGCCCGTGCCCCCCAGCGACCCGGCAGCCGCGCCCGGCGCAGGTGCCGCATCGACGAGGGCCATCGCAGGCGCGATGCCGTGTCCGCGTGCCGCGGCGATCCACTGCCGTGCCTCCGCCAGGCCGTCAGCACCGAGTCGCACGGCGCGGATCACTGGCAACCCCGCCAGCAGCGTGCAGAGTTCCGGCGGGTCGACGGCTGGGCCGTTGCCGGCGAGGTGGCCGTGCAGCTGCACGGCGTCGAGACCGGTGAGTTCCACGACGCGGCGGATCTCGTCGGCGGACATCCCCGCGAACACGCCCACCCGCAGCACGCCCATCGGCACGGCGGCCACCACGGCGCGGGCGGCCTGGGGATCGAGCCGCCGCGGCGAGCCGGCGACGAAGTTGAAGCCGATGGCGTCGGCACCGGCCGCGGCCACCAGCCGTGCGTCCTCCGGGGTCGTCACGCCGCAGATCTTCACGTGGAACACGGCACCCACCTCCGGGCCTCACATCCGTCGCGACCGCGCGGGGAAGCGCGGTTTTCCGGACCGGGAAAGTCTACGGGCGCCGACGGCTGTGCAGGAAGCGGCCGCGGTTGGTCGAAATGAACACTGCCGCGGTCGCGAGCCGCGACGCCCCGTGCCAGGAACCACACAGCAGATGCACGTCCCCAGCCGGCACCCGTCGACTCGTCCCTTCATGGCCGCGCCGCGCACGCAGTTCTATCACCCCGCGCCGGTCATCGACGCGGCGCTCCGCGGCGTGGAACGCTGCATCCGTCGGGCCGAGGGCGTGGCGCTCGTCGTGGGGCCTCCAGGCACTGGCAAGTCACTGCTCCTGGCCAAGGTGGCCGAGCACGTTCGCGACGACTTTGACGTGGCCCTGCTCTCGGGGGCCAGCATCTGCACCCGCCGCGCGCTGTGGCAGGCGGTGATGGCGGCGATCGGCGAACCCTACCGCGGCATCGACGAGACCGACCTGCGGATCGCGCTCGTGGAACGCATCCGCGGGCTGGCCGCCACCGGCGCGGGGCTCGTGATCCTCGTCGACGAGGCGCACACGCTGCCCACGCGGCTCATCGAGGAGTTGCGGCTGCTCACCAACGTGCCCACGCCGCTGCCGGCCGTGCACATCGTGCTGGCGGGGAGCGTGCGACTGGAGGAGATGCTCGGGCAGCCGCGCATGGAAAGCCTGGCGCAGCGGATCGCGGTGCGCAGTTACCTCGAGCCGCTCGACCATGAGACCACGATGGCCTACCTGCGGACGCAGGTGAAGGCGGCGGGCCTGTCCTGGGACCGGCTCTTCGCCACGGGCTGCGACGACGCGGTGTTCACGGCCACAGATGGCGTGCCGCGGCTGGTGAACCAGCTCTGCGATCAGGCGCTGGTGTTGGTGGCGGAATCGGAGCGGCGGGTTACGCCGGCCGACATTGCGGCGGCCTGGCGGGAGATCCAGCGTCTGCCGGCACCATCGGGACTCGAGCGGGCGGCAGCCGACAGCCCGCCGCGCATGGATGACGATGCCGTGCTGCATGGCGACGGCCCAGACGATTTTGGCACGGACGGCATGGGGGTGGTCGAATTCGGCGCGGGGGATGTCGCCTTCGCGGACGAGTCCTTTGTCATGCACCAGGATCACGGGCCGCTGGGGGACGCGATGCTGCCCGAGGAACCGGCCGATCCCTGGGATGGCCCGGAGGTGGAACTCGTGTTCGGTGCGGGTGGCGATCCGTTCCACGAGTATTTCAAGCGCACAGATCCGCCGGTTGAGCGTTACACGGTGCAGGGGCCGGACGACTTCAGCGGCTGCCGTCACGTGACCAGCCGGGAGGGGCAGTCGATGGGCCGGTTGCTGGCCTCGATCGCGCGTGCAGTGCCGCAGCCGGCCGTGATCGAGGAACCCCGGCCGCCGCATGCGCCGACGGAGCCGGTTGTGGAACCGACTGGAAAACCGACTGCGACATCCGTTGCGTCCGGGGATGCGGACATCGACGACACCGACATGGTGGTGATCGAGGAGGACATGCTGCCGGCCGCGAGTGGAACGCCCGCCGTGTTCAGCGTTCGGCCGAGTGACTACCGCAGTCTGTTCACGCGTCTGCGCCGCGGCGCCGCTGGGAGTTGATGCAACCCCGCCCCGCAGTCCGACTGCACGCACACCGCGGCAGCGGCAACGGCCGCCCGGAAGGCGTTCCCCACCGGGAGGCCCGAGGTCATTGGGCAAGCAGACTCCTCGAGGAGTTGATGCAACCCCGCCCCGCAGTCCGAGCGTACGCACGCCGCGGCAGCGGCAACGGCCGCCCGGAAGGCGTTCCCCACCGGGAGGCCCGAGGTCATTGGGCAAGCAGACTCCTCAAGGAGTTGATGCAACCCCGCCC
>QWPO01000164.1 GCA_003669255.1 Planctomycetota bacterium
ACTCCGCGATCCGGGCGACCACCGTCCGCTGCTCGGTCACTTGGAGCTCCGGGAAAATCGGCAGCGCGATTGTCTGCTCAGCGGCCCGCTCGGTTTCCGGCAGGTCGCCCTTCGCCCAGCCGAGGTGCGTGAAGCACTTCTGAAGGTGGAGCGGTACGGGATAGTAGATCTCCGTGCCCACTCCTCGCTTGGCCAGATGGGCCCGCAGGGCGTCGCGGTCGTCGCCAAGCACGCGGATCACGAACTGGTTCCAGACGTGCCGGCCACGCGGCTCGTCGCCAGGCACGGCCACACGGCTCGCCAGGTCGTACTCGGCGAACAGGTCGCGATAGCGGGCGGCATTTACCTGACGGGCGGTCGTCCAGGCATCGAGATACGGCAGTTTGACGCGCAGGACAGCGGCCTGGATCGAGTCGAGGCGGCTGTTGATGCCGATCACCTCGTGGTAGTAGCGCGGCTCCATGCCGTGGACGCGAAGCAACTTCAACGACTTGGCGATGTCATCTCGGGTGGTCGTGAGGAAGCCGCCGTCACCGGCGCCGCCGAGGTTTTTGGTGGGATAGAAGCTGAAGCAGCCAACGTCGCCGAGACTGCCGGAGCAGCGGCCGTGCCACGTCGAGAGGATCGATTGGGCGGCGTCTTCCACGATCGGTATCCCGGCTCGTGCGGCGATCGGACTCAGCGAGTCCATGTCGGCGGTGCGTCCGAAGAGATGGACCGGCACGATCGCACGGGTGCGGGTGCTGATCTTCCGCTCGACGTCGCGGGGATCGACGAGATAGTTCGTGGGGTCGATGTCGGCGAAGATCGGAACGGCGCCCAGCCGGGTGACGGCACTGGCCGTGGCGAAGAAGGTGTAACTCGGGACGATCACCTCGTCGCCGGCGCCGATGCCGAGGGCCATCAGCGCCAGAAGCAGCGCGTCGCTCCCGGAGGCGCACGAGATCACGTGGGGCACGTCGAGGGCCTTGGCGAGTTCGGCTTCGAGTTCGGCGACGTCCGGGCCCAGGACGAACCGGCCGGAGTCACAGACGCGGTTGATGGCTTCGCGGATCTGATCGCGAAGAGTGTCGTACTGGCGGTCGAGGGCGAGGAGCGGCACGGAGGGCAGCAGGTCCGAGGCGGGGCGGGTGGTCTCGGTGACATCGGCGTCGGTGCTGCGGCGAA
Source organism: Planctomycetota bacterium (assembly GCA_003669255.1). GTDB lineage: Bacteria > Planctomycetota > Planctomycetia > Pirellulales > UBA1268 > QWPN01. The sequence goes on from QWPO01000164.1 coordinate 1,168, forward strand.
TCATGGTGGGGCGAACTCCGTCTGGCCTGTCGTGGATGGTGGCGGTCACGGTCGCGCGGACGGCACGGCCGGGCCACGCTTCGTGATCGTCACGATCGTGCAGGCCTCTCCAATGGATTCTGTCGGTTGAGTCAAAGTGCCTTGGTGCCGGGCGTGCGACGCGCCGCGACGAGCGGGAAATAGGCGAACCTGAGACCGAGGGTCAAGGGCAGGCAACGTGGTGGTGAGACGGAGAATCGCGGCAGGCTAGGGGGGCCGCGGGGAGTGGCTGGCTTTCGGCGTTTGACACAGGTCGGGGGAACGGCCTAGATTCGTCCCTTGTTCCAGATCCGCCGCCGCCTGCGCGCATGCGCAGGAGACGGGGATTGAGGAGGAGAGTTGCGCGGATCGCCCACATCGAGTGGCCGATTCGCGAGCGGGATGGGATCCACGGCGATCACTGCTGTTATCGATCTGGGACTGATTGCCCAGCGGCTCGGGCTTCCCGTAGCTGCGGTGCAATCAACGGTCGAGTTGCTGGACGCAGGCAACACTGTTCCCTTCATCACGCGGTATCGCCGTGATCAGACCGACGGTCTGGACGAAGAGCAGATCCGACTGATCGCCGAGGCTGTGGCCCGAGCCCGACAGCTCGCAGATCGCAAGCAGACGATCCTGAGGACGATTCAGGGGCAGGGGCGGCTCACGCCCGAACTCGAGTCGCGAATCGTCGCCGCCGACAGCACCAAGAAGCTGGAAGACCTCTACCTTCCCTTCAAGCCTCGGAAGCTCTCTCTTGCGGAGGTGGCACGGCAGCGGAAACTCGAGCCGCTCGCCCGGGAAATCCTCGCCGCCGACCCCGCAGCTGCGAACCTCGACCTGCGGGCGGCCGATTTCGTCGACGCCGATGCACAGGTGCCCGCTGCCGCCGATGTGCTCCTCGGCGTCGGCCACATCATTGCCCACGAGTTCAGCGAACGGGCCGATCTGCGGCAGCGGCTCCGCGAGATCCTCTACCACTCGGCACACCTCAAAAGCCAGCGGGTAGAGAGCGAAGGGAAGGCCCTCTCCAAGGAGGAGAAGCACTACCGCGACTACTTCGACTACGGCGAGCACATCCAGCGGGTGCCGCCCCATCGGCTCCTGGCGATCAACCGGGGCGAGCGGGCCCGGCTCCTCAAAGTGCGGATCGAGGGGCCTGCCGACGAGATGCAGGCGCTGGCGGAGGAACTGCTCGTGCCCGCTGGGCATCCGCACGCCGACGTGCTCAAGGCCTGCGCCCGTGACGCTCTGGGGCGGCTGATTCTCCCCAGTCTCGAGCGGGAGATCCGCCGGGAGATGACCGACGTGTGCGAGTCGCACGCGGTGCACGTGTTCGCCCGCAACCTCCGGAACCTCCTCCTGCAGTCGCCGGTGCCGGGCCGCCGCGTGCTGGCCCTCGACCCCGGCTTCAAGAGTGGCTGCAAGGCGGCCGTGATCGACGAGTGCGGTACGCCGCAGGATCACGCGGTGCTGCACGTGGTCGGCAAGCAGGACAAGCGGACGGCGGCGGCCGCGAAGATCGTGGAACTGGTGCGGAACCATGCCTGCACGGTGATCGCCATTGGCAACGGGGCTGCGGCGCGTGAAACCGAGAACCTCGTCGCTGATCTGGTGGCGGGCGACCTGAAGGATCTCGACGTCGGCTACGTGATCGTCAACGAGGCCGGGGCGAGCGTTTACTCGACGAGCCCGTTCGGTCGCGAGGAGTTGCCGGGCCACGAGGCCTCGATCCGCGGCGCGATCTCGATCGGCCGCCGGCTGCAGGATCCGCTCTCGGAACTTGTGAAGATCGAGCCCGCGAACATCGGCGTCGGGCTCTACCAGCACGACGTGAAGGCGCGGCACCTCCATGCCTCGCTCGACAACGTGGTTGAGAGTTGCGTCAACTATGTCGGTGTCGATGTGAACACCGCCAGCCCCGCGCTCCTCCGGCGGGTGTCGGGCTTCAATCAGACCACCGCCAAGAACTTCCACGAATGGCGGACCAAGAACGGCGCGTTCACGTCGCGGCAGCAGTTCCTGGAGGTTCCTGGCTTCGGTGAAGCGGCCTACGTGCAGGCGGTGGGCTTCCTCAAGATCCCCGGTGGCACGAATCCGTTCGACTCGACCTGGATCCACCCGGAAAGCTATCCCGTTGCGGAGAAGGTGCTCGAGAGGCTCGGTGGCAGCGTGGCCGACCTGGCGACGCGGCAGCAGGCCGAGACGCTCGCGGAGAAGGCGGTCGCGGTCGATCTCGAGTCGCTCGCCCGAGAACTGGGTGTAGGCAGACTGCTTCTGGCGGACATCCTCGAGCAGCTCACCCGGCCTGGCCGCGATCCCCGCGAAGACCTCCCCAAGCCGTTCTTCAAGAAGGGCGTGCTCAAACTCGAGGACCTTGCCGTGGGCATGGAACTCATGGGCTCGGTGCTGAACGTGGTTGATTTCGGGGCCTTCGTCGACATTGGCCTCCACGACAGCGGGCTGGTGCATCTCAGTCAGCTTTCCAGCCAGTACGTCCGCGATCCGCACGACTTCGTGAGCGTGGGACAGATCGTGCAGGTGTGGGTGCTGGAACTCGACAAGGCCAGGCGCCGGGTGTCGCTGACGATGATCCCGCCGGTGGAGCGTGAGCGTCAGCAACGACTCGAGGAGGCCCGCCGGGAGCAGAAGGAACGGAAGGCCCGGAGTGCCGAACAGCGGTCGCAGGGAGGGGAGGCCGCAGAACGGCAGCCGTCCAGGCCTCCGCGGCCGCAGCGGCCCCGCGGGCAGCGGCAGGATCGTCCTCCGCGGCAGCCAGAGCCGCGTGTCTACGTGGCGAAGCCGAAGGCACCGCCCTCAAAGATTTCCAAGGAAATGCGGGAGGGCAAGGAGCCGCTCCGCACCTTCGGAGACCTCATGCAGTTCTTCGACAAGAAGAACGACAGCGAACCACCGGCCGCGTCGTGAAGGCCTCGCGTCGGATGGTGTCGGATGGCGTCCGCTGACGCCAAGCATCCTACCGCTCGCGGAAGGTGATCCGGCCCTTGGTGAGGTCGTAGGGAGAGAGTTCGACCTTCACTTTGTCGCCGGGCACGATGCGGATGAAGTTCTTCCGCATGCGGCCGGCCACGTGGGCGTTGACGATGTGTCCGCCCGTGATCTGCACCCGGAACCGGGTGTTGGCGAGAGCCTGGGTCACGACGCCCTCGACTTCGAGAGCCTGTTCTTTCTCGGCCATGGATTTCCTTGGTGGACCAATGGGTGGACAGGCACGAATGTAGCCCGGCGGGCCCGCGCAGTCCAGCAAGGCTTACGAGTCGTCGTCGGCGGCAGCCGCCGAACCCGAGGCATTCCACCGCAGGTAAGCGTCGAAAAACCCGTCAAGGTTGCCGTCGAGCACGCTCTGGAAGTTGCCGACGTAATGCCCGGTTCGCTGGTCCTTGACCCGCTGGTCAGGGTGGAGGAAGTAGTTGCGGATCTGTGACCCGAAACCCGTCTTGGGCTTCGATTGGTGCTGGGCGTGCTTCTCCGCCTCCCGCTTCTCCTCCTGGATTCGGGCGATCCGCGCCCGGAGCATCTTCAGGGCGGTGGCCCGATTCTTGTGCTGGCTTCGCTCGCTCTGGCATTGCACGACGATGCCGGTGGGGAAGTGCGTAAGCCGGATGGCGCTCGAAGTCTTGTTGACGTGCTGGCCACCGGCGCCGCTGGCACGGAACACATCCTCCCGGATGTCCTCGTCCCTGATCTCGACCTCGGTGTCGTCGTCGGCAATCTCGGGCGCCACGTCGACGGCGGCGAAGCTCGTCTGCCGCTTGCCTTCCGCGTTGAAGGGGCTGATCCGGACCAGGCGGTGGATGCCGGTCTCGCCCTTCAGGTAGCCGTAGGCCCACGGGCCCCTGATGGCCACCGTGGCGCTCTGGATGCCCGCCACCGCGTCGTCCTGGCGATCGAGGAGCTCGATGGTGTAGTCGTGCTTCGACGCCCAGGCCGAATACATCCGCAGCATCATCTCCGCCCAGTCGTTGGCATCAGTGCCGCCGTCACGGGCGTGGATCGCGACGAGGGCGTCGCTGGAGTCGTGCGTTCCCGAGAGGAGCGACGTGAGCTCCAGTGCGTCGACCAGTTTCTCGAGGCGGCCGGCCTCCGCGGCGAGTTCAGGCTCGAGCGACCCGTCCTCGCGGGCGAGTTCCTCGAGGGCCTCCAGGTCGTTGCCGGCAGCGAGGGCCTCCTCAAGCGGCTTGAGGACCGAGTTGAGCCCCTTCAGCTCGGCGACCGTGGCCTGAGCTTTCTCCTGGTTGTTCCAGAAATCAGCCTCACCCATCGCGCCTTCGAGCCGGGCGGCCGTTGCCTTGCGTCCTTCCCAGTCAAAGAGAGTCTCGGAGCTGAAGCAGGCGGGCCCGGATCGACGCGGAACGATTGAGAAGAGCAGTATCCATGGAACGGATTCTACGCGGCCGCGCCCCGGCCGAGAAGCCGAGTCGCTCCCGGCCGGGTATCACATCCGGCCGACGCGATTGCCCGGGAGCCTGCGGATGATTCGTCGCATCTCTAGCACGCCGATCGTGGAGAGCACCTGCGACGCGGCAAGGCCGCTGGCGGCCACGATGCCGTCGATGTCAACGGATGAGGGGCTGCCGGAGGCATCAACCGCGGCGAGCACTTGTTGCTCGATGTCGCCCAGTTGCAGTTCGGCAGGCGATCGGACGGCGCGGCCATCGGCTGAAGTGGATGTCTCAAAGAGGGGGCCGAGTTCTTCGAGAACGTGATCCACGCTCTCGACCAGCGTGGCCCCGTCGCGGATGAGCCGGTGGCAGCCCCGGGCAGTCCGGCAGTCAACCTGCCCCGGCACGGCAAACACCTCGCGGCCCTGTTCGCCCGCGAGCCGGGCGGTGATCAAAGCCCCCGACCGCTCCGCCGCCTCGACCACGATTGTGCCGAGCGCGAGCCCTGAGACGATCCGGTTACGCTGCGGGAAAGCTCCGGCGTGCCCCTCTGCCAGCGGTGGCGCCTCGCTGAGAAGTGCTCCGTGGCTGATCACCTCCGCGGCGAGGTCGGCGTGTTCCGGGGGATAGATGTTGAGCACGCCGGTGCCGAGCACTGCGATCGTACGGCCGCCAGCGTCAATCGCTCCGCGATGCGCCGCGGCATCGATGCCGCGGGCCAGTCCGCTCACCACGGTGTAGCCAGCCCGAACGAGGCCGCCGGCGAGGTGTGAGGCGATTCGCTGGCCGTAGGGAGAGGGATGGCGCGAGCCGACGATCGCAACGGCCAGGGCATCGCAAGGCTTCAGTTCGCCGCGGACGAAGAGCAACCCCGGTGGGTCGTCGATGCGGGAGAGAAGTCCCGGGTAGCGATCGTCTCCCTCGACGAGCACCGCGACGCCACCGCGGCGGCATTCCGCGAGCACGTCGGTTGCGATCGGGCTCGTGGCGAGCGCGGAGATCGACGCCGAGAGCTTTGGGCCGATGCGGCCCACTGTGGCGATCTCCTGCGGGGTCGCCGAGAACACGCCCTGCGGCGAGCCAAAACGCTCGAGCAGCATCCGGCGGAGCCTGCTGCCGATTCCCGGCACGCACGCGAGCCGGACATGGTTGAGGAGTTCGTCGTCAACGACGGGAGAGAGCGCGGACATCACGGCCTCGCATGAGATGTGTACGGATGTACCCTTTATAGGGGCCGCGCGGAGGGGGCGTCAACCATTCGCTTGTGCCGGCTGTCGGCCGGCTCTCGAGCCACAGGTTGAAAACCTGTGCACCTCGGTGTGCGGGCAGCGGGCGTCAGCCCGCCGCGACCTTCAGCTCGGCCAGGTGCTGGGCCGTGTTTACGAGCCGGTCCCAGTTTTGCTCGACGTACTCCGGCGGCCCGCCGATCTGGGCCACCACCTGCGCCACCTCCTCGGTGGGCACCATTTCAATCGCATCCCACGGGCAGACCTTGAGGTCGTAGGGATTCGACTTCTTGCCAGGAATGTGCACGCAGACCTCGCAGCCCACGCACCGCTCGATGTCGATCTCGCACCAGCTCTGGAGGTTGTGGAACTTGTCGTGCTGCTGCACCTTCACGATGCAGTCGACCGGGCAGACCTCAAGGCACGACTCGCACCCCGTGCAGTTGTCGGCGTTGATGACCGCCAGTTCCTTCGGGAGCTTTTTGCGGGGTCCGGCTTTGGCCATGGTGGGAGCAATCGGTGGGACGGAGGGACATCCTGCAGCCAGATCATCGTAGCCGGCACGCCCGGCACGTCAAAACCGGCACACCCCGTCCGGTCAGGCGGCCTGGAGGAACGGCGGAGCGGCGGCCACTTCGGGGCCTGCAAACTCGTAGCCAAACCGCTCGATGTCCTCGGCGAAATGGTCGCGGACGAGGGCGGCGAGGCGGTCGGTGTAGTAGTCGCGGTAATCGCCCCGGGTGCTCATGTTGGCCTGCCCCAGGGCGGCGTCGATGCCGATGCAGCGGCAGGCGTGGTCGAAGTCGGAGTGGAGCGATTCGTAGCGGCCGAGGAAGTTGACGATCACGTGGCCACGGTGGTCGGCCACCATCTTTGTCTGCGAGATTTTGCCGCGGCCGATCTCGTAGCGGACGTAGGCCTCGAAGTCGGGCAGTCGGGCCGTGCGGCGCCGGCGATGACTGACGTGCCCGGAATGCCCTTCGGCGTCACGCAGAAAGTGATAGTAGGAGACGAGCAGATCCCACGGGTTGCGGACGAAGGCGAACGTGAACAGCGACTCATACGTCCCTGCGGGCAGGTTGCGACGCAGTTCAGCGGCCGGCGTGTGCGGCCGAAACTTCCGCAGCCGATACGGCGCATAGTGGTTGACATGGATGCCGATCTTCGCGAGGCAGCGGTTGGCCCAGTAGTTGCCCGTGTGGTCGGCCAACCTCCAGAGCGCGTAGGCCACGCTCGAGCCTCCCGTCTTGGGCACGTGGACGAACGCGAACTTGTGGCGGTGTGAGATCAGCATGCGGTGTCCCCGGCGGGCCGCGGAGAATGGCGAAGCGGGGGCGTCGCCGCAAGGCCGGTTCAGTCGCACAGGTTTTCAGCCTGTGTCCGGTCCGCGCGCTTCGGGGCTGCACCTCGCTCGTGAATCCAAAAAGCCCCGAGCGCCAGCGAGGAGATGCACGGCATGAACTCCGCTCGGGCCGTAAGGCCGCGGGCGTCCCTCCACGGAGGGCTTGTTCCAACTGTATTCAGACGCACTCGCCGCGGACGAGGTCTTCGGGCGTCTGGCGGGCGCGGACGAGGCGATGCTTGCCGTCGTCGACGAGCACCTCGGCCGGCAGGGGCTTGGAGTTGTAGTTGCTCGCCATTACGAATCCGTAGGCGCCGGCGATCTCGATCACCAGCAGGTCGCCCGCACCGGCCGCGGGCAGCGGCCGTGTGGCCACGAAGCCGCCGTCGGTCTGCGTGAAGATGTCGCCCGACTCGCATAAGGGGCCGCCCACCGCCACCTCTTCGAGCCCCTGGGCCGCGTCGTCGCCCTGCGGGCAGATGCTCATTGGATGGTAGGAGCCGTAGAGCACGGGCCGCGCGAGCGTGTTGAAGCCGGCGTCGACGAGCAGATACTTCCGCGTGCCCTGCTTCTTCACCGCCCGCACCTCGGTGATCACGAAGCCGCTCTCGGCGGTGAGATACCGCCCCGGCTCGATCTCCAGGCGGATGCGGTGGCCGAAGCGGTCTTCGAGCCGCTTGCGCGTGGCGTCCCAGAGCGTGAAGTAGCCGGAGAGGTCGGCGTGCACCTCACCCGGCTTGTAGGGCACGGGCAGGCCTCCGCCGGCGCTCACCATGGTGAGCGACCGCCCCACCTCGATCGCCACGCGCTCAAGCGCCTCAGCCACCTCGGCAAGGTGCGCGAGATCGGTACCGCTGCCGATATGCATGTGGAGGCCGCTCACCTGCAGGCCGGCCCACTCGGCGCGGCGGAGCACGTCGGGAATCTCCTCGTGCCAGATCCCGTGCTTCGAGCCCTCGCCGCCGGTGTTGGTCTTCTGACTGTGGCCGTGTCCGAAGCCGGGGTTCACGCGGAGCGTGATCGACGCACCCGGCATCCGCTCTGCCAACTGCTCGATCATGTCGGCCGAGCCGCAGTTCACATGGATGCCGTGCTTCACGACGGCGTCGAGGCTCGCGCGGTCGAAGATGTCGGCCGTGTAGACGATCGGATGAGCCGGCGGCAGCCCGTCTGCTCCGGGCGTGTGTGCGGCATGTGGGGTGTAGCCCGCGGCGAGCGCCCGATGGATCTCACCGGTGCTCACGGCATCCACGAGCACGCCCTCGCGGCGGACGACGTCGAGCACCGCCAGGTTGGAGCAGGCCTTCTGCGCAAACCGGACGGTATCCCACGCGGCAAGATCGCGGCAGCGGCGGCGGATCATCTCCGCGTCATACACATAGAGCGGCGTGCCATACCGCTCGGCGAGTTCAGCAACACTCACGCCGGCGATCTCGCGGCGGAGCCCAGGGACAGACGATGCGATCATGTCAGAGAAAGCGAGAAGAAGAGAGAATGTTAGGGAGCGATGGCGGGCGTGTTGTCTTTCTCGATCGGTCGCGGCTGGGCGGGCCGCAGCGGCACCGCCGGGCGAACCCGCGGCGACTCCTGCTGCACCGCCGTGCTCGCGGCGACCGTCTGCAGCGCACCGGCGTCGGCCGAGAGCCTGAGCGTCAGGCCGCGGTCGATCGGCTTCACCGAGAACTGCACCTGCGTCGAATCTTTCTTCGCAGCCTGGTCAGCGACGTCTCCAAGCGCCTCGCCCTGCGGGTCGTCGGGGCTGAAGGCCTTCATCATCTTGGCCGCATAGCCAACCATGGCGGCGAGCGAGGCATCGACGCCAGCAAACGGCGCCGCTTCGGCCACCGGCTTGCCGCCGGCCGCCAGTGCCGCGGCCAGCCGCTTCTTCACATCGCCGCCGGTGAGGAGATAGGCATGGTCAGGAGTGACGGCCAGCGTGAGCTTCACGCTCTCGCCCAGCCGCTCGGCGGCGGGCGTGCCCGACACATCGACCGTGATCTCGTGGAGCGTGGCCGCGCCTTCCTTGCCCGTGTCGAAGGCCGCCTTCACCTGCGGCGGCAGCGCGTCGGCCTTGCCGAGCCGTTCCTTGACCTGCTTCTGCAGGGCGGCGCCGTCCTTCACCTTCATGCCGACCGTGACCGACGGCAGCGGGCTCGTGCTATCGGCGGCGCTCGTGTCGACCGTGAACCCCGTGTCGATCGTGCCGGTGTCGAGCATCGCGGCCACGAGATCGCGGACGAGGCTGGCGACGACGCGGCTGGGCGGATCGTCATCGGCCTGTTCGAGTGCCTCGTCGAGGCCGGCCCGCACCGCCGCCCGGCCCTCGGCGGGCACATTCACGACATAGTGGCCGCGAAGGGCCGCCTGCTTGCCGTCGGCCGTGGCCGGCGACGCGATCGTCGAGGCGGCCTTGCCGGCGTCCTTGAGCGACGCCACGCCGGCAGCATCCGCCTTGAGGACAGTGGTGATGTCGAGGTGGACGTCGTCCTTCTCGGTGTCGATGGCTAAGCCGAAGAGCAGCTTCTCGACGTCCTCGAGTTTGTCGATGCCAATCCGCAGCAACCGGTCGTCCATCGGCTGCCCCTGGGCGGCCGCATTGCGGGACGCCTCGTCGAGCAGCGCCTTGAGCCGTTCCCGCATGTCGCCCGGCATCCGGCTGGGGAAGAGTTCGATGGCGATCGAATAGTCCTTGGACAGCGGCTCGATGATCGTGAGCGGATCAGCGACGTCGAGTGGCGAGCCCGGCTGCGAGAGGATTGCCCAGCCGTCCCGTTCCGCGATCTCAAGCGGCGGCGCGCCCGGTGGGCTGATTCGCCGGACACCATCGACCTCTTCGACGGGGCCGGTCATGCCCTGGATCGCGCCGAGCAGTTTGTCGAGATCCTTCACCGGCACGACGGCGTGGGCCGTGGGCAGCGGCCCGCCCTCCGTCGTGATCATGATGCCGACCGGTCGCTTTACGTCGAGGCCAGCGAGGCCCTTGCCCTGCGTGGCCAGGAGGATGAACGACTCTGCGAAGCCGGCGAGGGTGGGATTGCCCACCTGTTCGCCCACCCAGGTGAGCTGGCTGCGGAGGTCTGCATAGGGATCGATGGCCACGACGGCGATCACCTCGGGCTTGTCGGCGGCGCGGACGGCGGCCGAGCAGGCGATGGCCAGAATGCCGGCGATGGCGGCACGGCGGCGAAGAGAGGAGCGGAGGCAGGAACGCATGAAAAACCTCGGGCGGTGCCGGGAGTGAAACCGGTCGTGAAAACGGATCCGACAGTTTATCAGAAGGCTGCGAAAACCTGTATTCTTGCGATCCACACAAACAATGCAGCCTCCGCACTCGCACTCCGGGCCCGACCTCGAGACACTCCTCCGGTCGCGGCCGTCGCCGCGGCTTCGGTTGCAGGGGTTGCTTTATCTCCTGACGTGCATGACCACGTTCGCAGCCGGCGCAGCCGGCTGGCAGCCGCTGCTCTTGGGCCTCGACGAGATCGGGCCCGACCTCGCGGCCCACTGGCCCCGAGGGCTCGCCTACGCCGCTGCCGTGATGGCCGTGCTCACGGCGCACGAGGCGGGCCACTTCATCGCCGCATGGATCCACCGCATCCCCGCCACACTCCCGTTCTTTATCCCGGTGCCAGTCCTGCTCACGGGCACGCTCGGTGCCGTGATCGGCATGGAGGGAGCGCGGGCCAATCGCCGGCAACTCTTCGACATCGCGGTGGCGGGCCCGCTCGCCGGGCTCGCGGTGGCCGTGCCGCTGCTGGCACTCGGGTTCGTGACCGGCGGCGGCCCCGATGCCGACACCCCCTTCGCGATGCCGCCGCTGGCCCGGTGGGTGCAGTCGCTGGTACGGCCCGACCTGCCAGCCGATGCCGTGGTCGCCCCCAATGCGCTCTTCATGGCCGGCTGGGTGGGATTGCTCGTGACGGGGCTCAACATGATGCCGATGAGCCAACTCGACGGCGGGCACATCTGCCGCGCCGTCTTTGGCCAGGCCGGCAACTGGGTGGCCCGAGGCGTGCTGCTCGCGTCCATGGCGGCGGTCATCGTGACGGGGCAGTTCAACTGGGTGGTGATGCTGGTGCTGGTGACCCTGATGGGGGTCGATCACCCGCCGATCGCCGACGACGGCCGGCCCCTGGGGACGCTGCGGACGGCCCTCGGCCTGGCGGTCTTGGTGATCCCGGTGCTGACGTTCATGCCCGAGCCGATGCGGCTGGAATGACGGCCATGTACCGGGAAATTGCCCCGAGCCGAACCGTAGGCTATCCCTGAACGTACTGCGGATGTCGCCGGCGCGGCCGGCAGTCCGTCGGCACGCCTTCTTCCGTCGGGGTTTTTCATGGCCGCGCGTCGTCCGTCCGATCGATCGTCTGCTCGCCGCCGAGCCGCGGCCACGAGCCGCTTGAGGCTCGAGGCCCTCGAGCCGAGGCAGGTGTTCGCGCACTCGATGGTGGCGATCGGTAGCGACATCGGCCCGGGGAGCAGGCCGCTGATCCAGTTGGTGGAGGCGGAAACCGGTACGGTGGTCGCCGAGACGCTCGCTTTCGAGGAGGCTTTTCGCGGCGGCACGCGGTTGGCCATGGCGAACGTCGACGGCCGTCCGGGCAATGAGATCGTCATTGGATCGGGGCCGGGGCGGGTCGCCGAGATCTGCGTGTTCACGATCGATGGCGTGGGGGAAAACACCACGCTCCGCGAACTGCCCGAGTTCCGACTGCGGCCGTTTGGCAACTCGTATTTCGGCGGCATCGCGGTTGCGGCGGGCGAGGTCAACGGCGACAGCCATGCGGACATCGCCGCGGCGAAGTCGCGAGGCTCGGAGGTGAGCGTGTTCCTCTCGCCGGCGTTTGGCGGCTCGATTTCCCAGACGCCGTACCAAACGTTTGTCCCATTCGGTGGCGGTGCCCTCGGCGGGGCGGCACTTGCGTTTGCCGACGTCGGCACATTCGTCAATGGTTCGCTGGTGGACGGCACGAAGGCCGACGGCCTGGCCGAACTTGCGGTCGTCAGCGGCACGGGCATGAAGCCGGTGGTCAAGATCTACGATCTCTCTGGGGCGACAGCCCGCACGGTCGACAGATTTACGCCGTTCACGCCATCGCTCGTTGGCGGGATGTCGGTGGCCGCCGGCCGCTACGACGCCAACCAGATCGACGACGTCATCGTGACCAGCGGCAGCGGCGGGCCGGGCACGCAGATCTACGACGGCACGGTGTCGGCGGCGGCAAACGCCCGGCTGGCCAGCTTTGCCGCGTTCGCGGGCTCTGCGACTCCGAAGGCGGCCGCGTTTACTGCCCCGGTGGATCGCAACGGCGACGGACGGATCGACGGCTTCGGAGAGGTGCAGGGGCTCTCCGGCGGTGGCGGTGCGGCAGGGCTTGCCTTCCTCGGCCAGTCGGGGACTCGGACGAACCTGTTTGCGAACGTGAAGGGGCCGCAGCGGGCCGCCTCGGCGCGGACATCGTACAGCGACTTCCAGACGACGCTCTCCGGCATCACGTATCGGGTGATCAAGCCCGGCACAGGCGCCACGCCGAAGGTTGGGGACAAGGTGACGACCCACTACACCGGCTGGCTGACAGACGGCACGAAGTTTGATAGTTCCCGCGACAAGAAGACGCCGTTCTCGTTCACGCTCGGCCAGGGCCAGGTGATCAAGGGCTGGGACGAGATCGTCGCGAAGATGAACGTAGGCGAGCGGGTGACGGCGATCATTCCGGCGAGTCTCGCCTATGGCTCAACGGCGCGGCCGGGCATCCCGGCGAACTCGACGCTCGTCTTCGACATGCGGCTCCTGTCGGTGGGGTGACGCCGAAGCGTAGGTGCAGGTTGGTAACCTGCACCCAAACAGCGGCCGGCGGAGCGCATTCCGCAGGCTACCAGCCTGCGGCTACGTGCGGATGGTCGATCTGATCACGTAGGTGCAGGTTGGTAACCTGCACCGTCTTTCACGCAGGTTAAAAACCTCCGCCTCACCTGCGGGTGATCGTCACCTCGATCTGGCCGTCGTTGTCGGCCAGCTGCGTCCAGTCGTCGTCGCACCGCAGGAAGAGCTGGCCGTCGCACGGCGACGTGAACTCGGCGGTGGCTCCGAGTGGGATGGACGACGAGAGCGTGTAGTCGCGAAACACCGTGCCCACGAGCCGGCCATGCCCCGCTTCGCCGTCGGCATCGCAGGGCGAGCCCGCCTTCGCGGTCCGCCACGTTCCGGTGGCCTCGATGGCGTAGGTCGCACCCGCCTCGACCTCCACGCCGGCCGCCTGCCAGCCGGCCGCCGCCTTCACCCGCGTCGTTTCGTCGGAGCCCGACGCCAGCGGCCGAGCCCTCGCCTTCCACGGCCAGGCGACGAGATCGGCACGGTAGCCATTGCCCACGGTGGCGAGGAACTGGTCGTATTCGAACGACACCTCGCGGGCCACCGGCCCATACACTGCTTCGAACGACACGCCTGGCCGCCCCTCCATCAGGGCCACTGCGAGCGGCCGAAAGCGATCGGCGTAGTTCGGGTTGTAGGCGAGGAGATGGCAGAGGGCCCAGCGCCAGGCGTAGTCCTGCCACGTGCCCGCGGGCTGGCGGCCGGGGCCAGCGATGTCCGCGAGCGACCGCTTTGGGCTCGTGTTCTGCAGGTAGCCCATGACCAGAGGATCGATCTGCACTGCGGTGTCGCCGTCGCGCCAGTGGTTGCCCAGTTCGGCGACGCCCTCGGAGAGCCACGTCGGGCCGGTCGAGCCGAACGTCACGTGGCAGAAGCCATGCACACACTCGTGCTGAATCACGCCGTGATCGGCACAGGAATAGAGTTCGGCGCGGCGGTTGGGGCCGAGCGACGTGTTGAAGCACACCCCTTCGCGGCGGCGGATCTTGTCGATGCCCATCGGTTCTTTCAGGAGGCCCCGTGGCCACACTGAGAGATCGCGAACGATGAATCCTTCGACCACACCACTCGACTTTCGCCCAAAAAACTTCTCCAGGAGACCCACCATCCGTTCAAGCTTGTCGCGGATCACCGCCCACTCGCGGTCGGAGATGTCGGTCAGAAAGGCGAAGTGCGGGGAGCGGACCACTCGCGGTTCGCTCGGCGGTGCGTCGGAGAGCGAGCGGTACTTGTTCTCGAGAGCGTCGTCGCCCGTGGCGACCACGGCCTTCGCGGCGGGATTCTCAGCGACGATCGCCTGGGCCACGAGGTCTCCCGTGTCGAGTCGCACTGCCTCGAGTCGCGAGATCGTTGCCCCGGGTTCGAGACGCCTGAGATCGCGGCTCTCAAGCATCGTGCGCACGTTGTTGGCAAGCGGGCAGAAGACCACCGTCTTCTTCGGGAACGGCTGGCCGGCGGGCAGTTCGACCGCGAGCCGGGTGCGGCTCGCGCGGAGCACGCCGGCCGTGACCACGCAGTCGGCCGTTTCCTTGGCCACGGGCTCTCCGTGCGGCCAGGCCACGCCAATCGTCGCGTCGTCGGCATCAACGACCACGATCTCGGCGACCTCGCCGTCGACGACGCCCCGACCCGACAGCTGCATGCGCAGCCGCACGACCTGTCCCGGCTTGAGCTTCGCGGGATCGACGGAGCCGGTGATCTGCACCTCGGCCGGAAACGCAAGCAAGCGGCCGTCAGCGAGCGGCACGCCCTGCTCGCCGGACTGCTGGACACGCACCTCGTGGCGATCACCCGCGCCGTCTCGAATCGTGAGCCGCGGGCCAGTCACCGCCTCGACCGTGCCCTTGAGCGTGAGCCGCTCGACGATCGAGACCTGGGCGACCGCCTGGCTGGCGAGGGCCATGCAGAGGCCGATCGCCACGGCGCCCCGCGTGTTTATAATCATGCGGCTGCGGCAGCCTGACTCGTTGACGCTCATTCCCGACCCTTCCACAATCAGCCGATCGCCCGCCCCGCCTGCCCCAAGGAGGATTCCCGATGCACGCCCCCACCAACTTCGTGGAACTTGAGGATGCCGAGGTCTGGTCCGCCATCGCTGCCGAGCAAGTGCGGCAGCAGGAGGGCCTCGAAATGATAGCGAGCGAAAACTTCACGAGCCCGGCTGTGATGCAGGCCGTGGGCAGCGTGCTGACGAACAAGTATGCCGAGGGCTATCCCGGCCGGCGGTATTACGGCGGCTGCGAGTTCGTCGACAAGGTGGAGGATATCGCCCGCGACCGGCTCAAGGCTGTCTTCGGCGCCGACCACGTCAACGTGCAGCCCCATTCCGGCAGCCAGGCCAACGCGGCGGTGTATCTCGCCGCGATCCAGCCGGGTGACACCGTGCTGGCCTTCGACCTCGCCCACGGCGGCCACCTCACGCACGGGATGAAGCTCAACGCCTCGGGCGTGTTCTACAAGTTCGTCCACTACGGCGTCCGCCGCGAAGACTGCCTCCTCGACTTCGACCAGGTGGCCCGGCTCGCCCGCGAGCA
>QWPO01000153.1 GCA_003669255.1 Planctomycetota bacterium
AGGTTGAAAACCTGTGCTACTGAGAAGGCCATAGGTTGACAACCTGTGCTACGGGGGCAGGCAACTGCCTACACGCGGGCCCACTTGGCGAGCTTGCGATCGAGCGTCGATCGCTCGATCCCGAGGATCGTGGCGGCCTTGGTTTTGTTGCCACCCACCGCCTCGAGCGTGGCCAGCACGTGCCGCCGCTCCATCTCCTCGATTGATACCGGCACAAAAGGCCCGAGCCGCAACGCGGCGGGGTTGTCGGTGTCGCCGGGCACGGCGAGATGGCTGAGGCTCAGTTCGTGAACGTCGATCAACTCGTCTTGGGAGAGCACCACAGCCCGCTCGATCACGTTGCGGAGTTCGCGGATGTTGCCCGGCCAATGGTAGACCTGCATCGCCTCGATCGCCTCCGGCGTGAAGCCGCGAAGCTTGCGGCCGGTCTCGGCGGCGAAGCGGCTGAGAAAATGCGCCGCGAGAGGCTCGATGTCCTCGGGACGCCGGCGGAGCGGTGGCACGATGATCTCGACCACCTTGAGCCTGAAGTAGAGGTCACGGCGGAAGTCGCCGGCTGCGACGGCCCGTTCCAGATCGCGGTTCGTGGCCGCGACGACGCGGACATCCACCTGCACCCGGCCGCTGCCGCCGACGCGCTCGAAGGGATGGCCTTCGAGCACGCGAAGAAACTTGGCCTGAATGGCCGGGCTCATCTCACCGATCTCGTCGAGCATCAGCGTGCCCCGATGGGCCGCCTCGAACTTGCCGATCTTGCGCTCGGTCGCGCCCGTGAAGGCGCCCTTCTCGTGACCGAACAGTTCGCTCTCCAGCAGCGTCTCCGAGAGGGCCGCGCAGTTGAGGCAGACGAATGGGCCGCTGCTGCGATCGCTGGAGTCGTGAATGGCACGGGCGATCAGCTCCTTACCCGCACCGCTCTCGCCGCGAACGAGCACCGTCGCCTTGGTCGTCGCCACCCGCTGCATCTGGCCGAGAATGCCCTGGAGCGCCGGGCTCGCCCCCACCATGTGGGTCTCCTCGCCAAGACGGCGGCGGAGCCGCTCGTTCTCGTCGGCGGCCGTGGCGAGCCGGGTGGAAAGGACCTCGCGGGCGGCGAGGTTGTCGAGCGCCACGCCGAGGGCGTCGCACACCGCCATCACAAACTCCAGGTCGTCGGGAGTCGCCGCGCCGCCGGCCTCGACCTCGAGGTGCATCACGCCGACCGGCCGGCCACGCGAGCGAATCGGCGCGGCGATCGTGGTCGCGGCTCCGCCCAACACGCTCTCGCCGCACGCCAATACCGCCTCATCGGTGAGCAGCACCGTGGCGGCCGCGGCGCGGGGAATCGTGCCCGGCCAGGGGTCGGGCGTTGACGCGGTCGGGGCGACCATGTCGACGGTGGTCCGGTCGAGGGCCGCGTCGCCAAGCCTCGCCGGCAGGAGGACGATGCCGCGGGTGGCCGCCGTGCCCTGAAGCGCGGAGTCAACCGCAAGCCGGGCGATGCCGCGGGCATCATCGGCAGCGGCGAGCGCGAAGGCGAGGCGGCAGAGGTCGGCGGCCGCCCGCCCCACGCGCGGCGCGGTGCCGGCGGACTCGCTGATCGTTTCGAGCAGCCGACTGCGACTGCGGCGATGCGTGATCGACGCTATCCACTCAGCGTCCCCCGGCACGTCACCGGCGATCGTGTCAGACGGTCCAAGCGACTGGCCGGCGCCGGTCGGCGGTTCACCGTCGGTGAAGGCGATCTGCACGAGTCCGATGCCGATGACGTCGCCGGCGGCCAGCGGCCGCTCGGAGACCACCGCCGTGCCGTTGACGGTGGTGCCATTGCGGCTCTGCAGATCGTGAACCAGCCAGCCGTCGGGACCGGAGACGATCTCGGCATGCACCCGGCTGGCCCGCTCGTCGTGAAGAATGATGTCGTTGGAGGGAGCGCGGCCGAGGGTCACTCGGTTTCCCGGCACAAGCCGGACGATGCTCTCGCCGACCGCTGGCTCGACCACGTGCAGAAAAGACTGGGGTACGGCCGTCATGCCACGCGTCGAGGACTGGACTGGCCGCGTCGGCCCCCGCACGTCGCTGGGTGCCGGCGGCACGGTCCGTGCATCATGATCCAGGGGCGACCACTTGGCGAGGGGCATCAAAAGGCGGGCTTTCCCCGCGAGAACCGGGTTTGCCGGAAAATGCGGGCCTTACTAGCATCGGGGACGTTTTGCCCCCGGGGTTTTACACCGCCACTGCGAGGTCTCCATGTCCGCGATCCGCCTCCCCGCTGCCCTCCGCCGAGCGGCCTGCCTGGTGCCCGTGCTGGCTGCGCTGGTTCAGGCGAACGTCTGCTTCGGCCAAATGGGGTTCGGCAGCCAGGCCGTGGGCGGCATCTCCGTCGACGCCGACGGCATCGTCCGGACGCTTGAGCCGAAGGCCCTTGAGTCACTGGCGGCCGAACGGACCCGGGCCCTGGCCGACGCCGGATGGTCGGGCAAGGCAAGCGAGTCGCGCACGGTGTCGCTCAAGGCCGTCGCTTCGGCCGTGAAGGAGTCGACTGCGAAGGGCACGCCGCTTCCGGCCGAGGTGCAGTTCCTCGGCGGCCTGCAGCGAATCGAACGCGTGTTCGTCGATCCTGACGGGCACGACATCCTCCTCTGCGGCCCCGCCGACGCGCTGGCGGTCGACGGCTCCGGAGCGATCGTCGGTGCCACCAGCCGCCGGCCGCCTCTCCACCTCGAGGATCTCGTCGTCTGCCTGCGTGCCATCGAGGCGGCCCGCGCGGGCGGCATGACCTGTTCGATCGATCCCACCCCCGAAGGTATCGCCAAGCTGCAGGCTGTCCTCCGCCGGCAGGGCACGATGGGCCCCGACCCGAAGGCGACGTTCACCGCCATGGAGCAGGCCCTCGGCCCGCAGAAGATCACCGTCGGTGGCGTGCCGACCGATAGCCGCATCGCCCGCGTGCTGGTCGCAGCCGACTATCGCATGAAGCGGATCGGGATGGGTCTCGAGGAGTCGGGCCTGAAGGCCCTGCCGAGTTACCTCGCCATGATCCCCGCCGGCGGCCGGGCTGCGACGCTGCCGCGATTCTGGCTCGAGGCCGACTACGACCCCATCTCCCGCGATCCGGACGAGTTGGCCTGGAGCATCGGTGGTCGCCGCATGAAGTGCCTCACCGAGAGCGACGTGGCCGCCCAAGGCGGCATGAAGCGCGGTGCCGTCCCAGCCGACGCCCTCGCCAAAAAGTGGTGCGATGCCATGACGGCGTCCTACGACGAACTGGCGGGGAAGCAGCCGGTATTCGCTGAACTGGTGAACTGTATCGACCTGGCCGTGGTGGCCGCCCTGATCAAGGGCCGGCAGCTCGACGGTCGGGCAGGTTGCGATCTTTCGCCGCTCACCGATGCGGCCGGCCTGAAGCTGCCGTCGTATGACGTGCCGGCGTCGGTGCCGACCGTGGCGACCGGCGTGAAGAAGGGAACGACGTGGGTGCTGTCGGCATCCGGCGGCGTGAAGTTCCAGCCCTGGCAGTTCGCCGCCAACACCGCCGAAGCGGCCGAGCTCGCGGCGAGCAGGACGGTCGCAATTGCGGCCCGGCCCGCCACGCTCAGCGGTTGCTCGTGGGAATGATGCTCGGCACCGCCCATTCGATCCGCTCAAGATCCGCCGCGGCGATCGGAAAGTGATCGTCGACCCATCCCTCCCGAGCGAGTGAGGCGAGGCTGCCTGTGCACTCCGGCGGCGGCGGCACACTTTTCGCGAGCACAAGCGCGGCACCGCACGCCGTGGCCACGGCGGCCGCGATTGAATCGCTCGTCACATGCCAGCCCACGGGTAGGTCGTCGTATCGGCCAGCCAGTGAGAGCCATGCGGCCGCGTCGAGAACGACGAGCCGCTCGTCGCAGGCCGGCTCAGCGGCGAGCTTCAGCGAAGCGGCCTCCGCGGCCAATCGTGCTGTGATGCCCATCGCGTCGATCGCCGCGCGGTGCATGACCTCCGCGGAGTACGGGCTCGCCGCGTCGATCGCCCGCAGACCATCGGCGAGCCGCCCGCCACCGATCACGATCGTCGTTGGGCCGTTGGAATCCGCCACGAGCGACCGGAGTTCGTCTCGCCAGGCGGGGCGCACCAGCAAACTACCGCCAAACTTGATCACGGTCCTCGGAATGGCCGTGTCCGTGGTGGCCCTGATCACGCCCTGCATCCAGACGGCGGTCATGAAAGCTCTCCCCGGGCGATAAGGGCGAGGGCATGCGCGGGCGCTGACCGAGAGACAGCGGCACCAACGATGGCCGGCAGCGACACGGCGGCGACACTCCATCCGAGGCGGTCGAGAGCCATGCGTGCGAGCCGCTCTCCGTGACCGGAATAGACAACCGCTTCCGGCCTTCCACCGCACTGCCGGACCACTCGATCGACCGCCCGGGCCAACTGACGAGCCTGCGCTTCGGCGATCCATGCGGCGGCCCGCTCCGCATCGGCAGCCGTCACCGCGGACGGTTCCACGAGCATCGCCCTGGCCAGCCGGATGCGGGAGGCGTCGCGGGTGAAGGGGCCACCGTCGGCGGTGTCTGTCGAGGCCGGATCCTCGGTGAGGCCCCCGAGGAGGAGCCAGGCATCTCGCGACTCCGCAAACCGCTCGCTCGCGACCGGCCGGCGAACGCCCCGATGTGGCAGTCCACGAACGATCGCGGGCACCGGCGTCCGCTCGACACCGGTGTAGACGAGTTCGCCGGTCGCCATCCTTCCGGCATCGTCATTGGCCAACGGCGTGGGCCGGCCGCCGGCGAGCGGCACGATGTCGCAGGTGGTGGAGCCGATGTCCACGAGCAGCGCCCGCGCGCCGGGAACAAATGACACCGCGAGCCGGGCGACAGCGTGCCAGTTGCTCGCCGCAACGCCACGTGGGTTGGCGACCGCGTCGGTTGGCTCAACGATCTGGCCATCGACGTGGTAGATCCCGGGAGAGCCGCACCCGCAGGCCTCGGCCGCCGCCGCCAGCGCCCCCACGATGTGCGCGACCCCTTCGGCACGACCGGCGAAGCAATCGGCAATCTCGCCGGTCATCGTGGCGACGATCCGTCGCGGACTGGCGTCGCGGATGATGCGTGCCAGCGCTTCGGTGAGCCGCGGGGCATCGCGCCACATCGCGAACGGCTCGGCATACGTCCAGCCGGTGCCGTCGGCCGCCTTGATGTTCGCGCCTCCGACATCAAGGGCCAGCACGTCGCGTCGGAAAGTCAGGGACGTCATCGGTGATCGTGAAGGTGAATCCTGCCGCCAGTGCCGTAGGGCCGATCTCGCGACCGGCGGCCGCATCCACGATCGCCCGGACGAGACTCGCCGGTGCCGCGGCCGCGAGCCCAACGAACGACGTGGTGACGCGAGGATTCACTTCCAGCACGCGGTCGTCGAGGCCATCGGGGCGGTCCCCGAGGATCATATCGACTCCAACCCAGCCGGCGCGGGCCGCGTCGGGATCGCGGCGGAGAAGGGCCTCGACGGCGCGCACGGCCAACCCTTCGGCCCGGCGTTGTTCGTTCGCGCTCCGCAGCGGCCCTCCGCCCGCATAGCCAGGCAGCGGCCTCAAGGAGAATCGCTGCACGAGCGCCGCATATGGCACGACCCCGCTGGGCCCGATCAGGCACGACACGCCGACCGGCTGACCGGCCCGTTCGGCTTCGAGCCGCGTGGCCACGGGGGCAGGGCAGGGGAGCGGGTCGCCCGGGCGGACCATTACGAGGCCATCACAGCCGGTGCTGGCCCGAGCCTTGCGGACGGCCGGCAGGTGAAAGCCAACTGGCCACGCCTCGCCTGCGGCGAGTGCCCGGCCGGCGGGCACCGGCACGCCGGCCGCCGCCAGCGCATCGATCGTGGCTTGTTTGTCGGCTGCGAGTCGGATGACCGCCGTGGCAGGCCCGAGCACCGTGCCTCCGGCCGCGCGAACCGCGTCTACTCGCGCCGCCAGCACGCCCGCCGTCTCGGGAGCAACCAGAATGACACCGTCGGCCTCCAGAGCCGCCGCGACGAGCATTTCGGCCTCGCGGCTGCGAGGCACAACGACCCGCCGTGCGGCGGCCGGCAGGTCGAGCGGCAGCGACTCATCGACGAGGGCGGCGACATCGAAGCCGCCGTCGCGCACCGCGTCGGCGACAATCGCGTAAAACATCGCCCGCCCTTCACGGGCCAGCGAGCTGACGTCGTCACCCGGATGAAGCACGAGTTCACGGTCGGGCCCGGCAAGCCCTCCGGAGCAGCACCATTCGTAGATGACGAGACGCATCAGTGTGGTCGAGGAGACAGGATGACACAGGTTGAAAACCTGTGCTACGAGGATCACACAGGTTGACAACCTGTGCTACGTGGGGGCCAGCGAGGGGCTGCCCGTGCCACGGAGCCGGCGTTGCTGACCAGCGGAGCCAGGATGGCGAAGCGCAGGCAGCATCGAGTGAGCGAAGGGCAGGATGCCCGCAGCGAACGTCCGGCGATATGGCATGGGCAGCCCCGAGCGGCGTGCCGCCACTCGTAGCAAGCTCGTCAGAAAATCCCGAGCTGGTCGCGGGCTGCTTCGGTCATCCGGTCGGGCGTCCAGGGCGGATCCATCACGATCCGAACTTCCACGGCCGACACCTCAGGGCTCGCGCCCACAGCCCGCTTGGTGTCGGCGATGAGCTGCGGGCCCGCCGGACAGGCGGGGCTGGTCATCGTCATGTCGATCGACACGTGCTGCTTGCCCGGCACGTCGGTCGCGGGCGAGAGCGTGACGCCGTAGATCAGGCCGAGGTCCACGATGTTCACGAACAGCTCGGGGTCTTTCACCTCCTTGAGCATCTCGCGGACACGATCTTCGCAGAGCGGCCCACCGGCGCCAGTCAATTCCGCCGTCGATTCGCCGGCCTCGCGGCTCGCCGCTGGCGTGCAGCAGGTCGACGTTGGCACCACCGGCGCCGCGATCGTACCGTGCAAAGGCGGGCCGCCAGCTCCGGCCGCCGACCGAAGGCGGACCCACACGCCGCCTTCCTCAACCTTCACGTCGTGGGCCCGGGTGGGCCGGACGGCGGGCATAGACAGGGCGGCACCGGTGCGGATGTCGAACTTCGCCCCGTGCCGCGGGCAGGCGATCTTGTAGTCGCGAAGTTCGCCGTCGGCGAGCGGACCGCCGTCGTGCGTGCAGACGTCGTCGATGGCGTAGAACATGCCGCCGACGTGGAACAAGGCGACCATGTCGCCGCTGACCTCGACGAGCGTCTTGCCCGGATCAGGAATCTCGGCGATGTCGGCGACGCGGACGAACTCTGCCATCGGTGGGCTCACGCGATCCTGTGAATGCGGCCGCCGATCGCCTTGGCGAGCGCCTCGCGGACCTGGGGGATCGTGATCCGGTCGAAGACCTGCTGGAAAAAGCCGGCGACCACGAGCCTCGCGGCCTCCTCGGCCGAAAGGCCGCGAGCGCGGGCGTAGAAGATCTGCTCGGCATCGACGCGGCCACTGGTCGCCCCGTGGGTGCAGCGGACGTCATCGGCCTCGATCTCCAGGCCGGGGATCGAGTCGGCCCGAGCCTCGTTCGAGAGCATCAGGTTGTCGTTCCGCTGGTAGCCGTCGGTCTTCTGCGCGGCCTTGTCGACCTTGATCATGCCCCGCCAGACCAGCCGGCTCTTGCCCTGAAGCGCGCCCTTGTAGAGCAGGTCGCTGGTGCAGGAGGGGGCTTCGTGGTGCTGGAGGGTGTTGTAGACGAGGTGCTGGCGACCCTCGGTGAACATCACGCCGTTGATCTGGGCCGACGCGTTGCGACCCGCGAGCGCCACATCCTGGGCAACCTGCGAGAGCCGGCTACCGAGCGCGCCGAGCGTCCACTGGAGCCGGCCGCTCGCGTGCACCACGGCCTTCTGGCGGGCGAAGTGCCAGACGCCCGTGTTCCAGTTTTGGAGGTTCACCATCCGCAGGAAGGCACCCTTGCCGACGACGATCTCCGTGCCTCCGCAATGGAAGCCACCGGCTGATCCCACGGCGCCACCGCCGGCCGTCTCGGTGAGCACCGTCGCCTCGGCACCCTCGCCGAGGACCACGAGCACGTGCGACGTGTCGACGCCGCCGTCGCTCATGCCAGCGATCACGTGGAGTGGATCGGCGATCCTCACACCCGGCGGCACGTAGAGCACGGTGCTGGCGGTATGGAATGCGGCGTGAGCGGCCGCGAACCAGTCGCAACCGGTGTCAATCACGCGAAACCAGTGTGGTCGAAGGGCGTCGGTGTGGCTAGCGAGCAGTTCGTCGGCCGGCCCGAAGACCACACCTTTCGCGGCCAGCGCTGGATCGAGTTCGTGACGAACGACGTGACCATCCACAGAGGCCAGACGGCCGGCCAGTTTCCCACCGGGAGCAGGAGCAGCAGCGGAGCCGGCCGATGCCTGCTGCGACGCAAACGGTGCCTGTGCCCGGTCGAAGTCGGCGTAGGAATCGGCCGCCAGGTCGCCCGAGAGAATTGCGGGGGCGAGGAGGCCCTCGGGGACAGTCACCGACGCCGGGGCGGCACTCGGGCCCCAGGCCTGGGGCTTGAAGAGCCGAACATCCGTCCGCATCCAGTTCTCGTCGCGGCGATCGGGCAGGCCGAGCGACACGAATCGGTCGAACGCGGCGCGGCGGACATCGCTCGCCCACGACGGCAGCGACGACGAGGCGATGATCCGGTCAAGAAGGGCCGCGTCGAACGCGGCTCGTGGAGAGGCCGTGGCGGTGCTCATGGGTTCGGTCAGCCCACCGAGCCTTCCATCTGCAGCTCGATCAGCCGGTTCATCTCCACGGCATATTCCATCGGCAGCTCCTTGACGAGCGGCTCGATGAACCCGCCGACGATCATGGTGCTCGCCTCCGCCTCGGTGAGGCCGCGGCTCATCAGGTAGAAGAGCTGCTCCTCGCCGATCTTGGAAACGCTCGCCTCGTGACCGATGGAGACGTCCTGCTCCTCGATCTCGATGTAGGGATACGTGTCGCTACGGCTTCTGTCGTCGAGGATCAGAGCGTCGCAGACCACGCTCGACTTGCTCTTCGTCGCGCCCGGCTCGACCTTCACGAGGCCGCGATAGCTCGCCCGGCCACCATTCTTCGAGATGCTCTTCGAGACGATCCGGCCGCTCGTATTCGGGGCGACGTGCACGATCTTCGCGCCGGCGTCCTGATGCTGGCCAGCCGAGGCGAAGGCGATCGAGAGGATCTCGCCGCGGGCGCCCGGCTCCATGAGGTAGACCGCGGGATACTTCATCGTCAGGTGGCTGCCGAGATTGCCGTCGATCCACTCCATCAGCGCCCCCTCGTAGGCCATGGCCCGCTTGGTGACGAGGTTGTAGATGTTGTTGGCCCAGTTTTGGATCGTGGTGTAGCGGCAGCGGCCGTGCTTCTTGACCACGATCTCGACCACCGCCGAGTGGAGGCTCTCGGTGGAGTACATCGGCGCCGTGCAGCCCTCGACGTAGTGCACCTGGGCTCCCTCGTCGACGATGATCAGCGTCCGCTCGAACTGCCCCATGCTCTCGGCGTTGATGCGGAAGTAGGCCTGGAGCGGGAACTCGATCTTCACGCCCTTGGGGACGTAGATGAACGAGCCACCAGACCAGACGGCCGAGTTCAACGCGGCGAACTTGTTGTCGGTGGGCGGGATGATCGTGCCGAAATACTGGCGGAGCAGGTCGGAGTGCTCGCGGACGGCCGTGTCGGTGTCGGTGAAGATCACGCCCTTCTTGGCGAGGTCCTCCTGCAGCGACCCGTAGACCACCTCGCTCTCGAACTGGGCCTTCACGCCGGCGAGAAACTTCCGCTCAGCCTCGGGGATGCCGAGCCGGTCGAACGTCTTCTTGATGGCGTCGGGCACCTCTTCCCACGTCTTGCCCTGATGCTCCGCCGGCTTGAGGTAGTAGTAGATGTCCTGGAAGTCGACGCCGATGTGGCCGCCCCAGTTGGGCATCGGCTTGGATTCGAAGATCTCCAGCGACTTCAGCCGGAAGTCCCGCATCCAGGCGGGCTCCTTCTTCATGTCGGAGATCTGCGCGACGATCTCCGCGTCAACACCCTTCCGGGCCTTGAACACGGCCGGAGAGTCGGTGCGGAAGTCGTACTTGTTGATCTCGCCGATTTCTGGGCGGACATCAAGGGTCGCTGATTCGTCGAGTCCGGTTGCCATGGTGAAAACTCCTGCGTGTGCGTAGTGGACTCGTGTCAGACAGCGGCCGCCTTGGCCGACTCTTCCATTGCCTTCTCCGCGGCGGCAGCATCCGGATAGGCGGCACGGATGCGCTCGTAGCCCCGCTTGTGGAGTTCCTGGGCGAGTTCGGGCCCGCCCGATTCCACAATCCGGCCGCCGAGCATGACGTGGGTCTTGAGCGGGGTGTTGTGCTCGAGCAGCTGCTCGTGGTGGGTGATGATAAGGATACCCATCTCGGCGCCGCCGATCCGGGCAATGCTCTGGCTGGCGAGCCGCACCGCATCGGCATCGAGGCCGCTGTCGGTCTCATCAAGCACGGCAAACTTCGGCCGCAGCATGGCGAGCTGGAGGATCTCAGCCCGCTTCATCTCACCCCCCGAGAAGCCGTCGTTGACATAGCGACGGGCAAACTCGGTGTCCATCGACAGTTCCGCCATCTTGGCCTTGAGCTCGTTGCGGAAATCCCGCATCGGCATCAACTCCTGCCCCTCCTTGCGGTCGGGATTGCGGCAGTTGGTGACCGCATGCCGAAGGAAGTCAGCGAGCCGCACCCCCGGAATCGACATCGGCCGCTGGAACGCGAGAAACAGTCCGGCGCGGGCCCGCTGGTCCGGTTCCATGGCGAGCACATCGTGCCGCGCCCCGCTCGGATCCACGATCTCAATCGAGCCGGCCGTCACGTCATAGGACGGGTGCCCCATGATCGCGTAGCCGAGCGTGCTCTTCCCGGAGCCGTTGGGGCCCATGAGGGCGTGCACCTCGCCGCGACCGATCGTGAGATCGACCCCCTTGAGAATCTCCTGCCCCTCGACGGAGACATGGAGGCCCTTGATGACGAGTTGTTCGGTGGCTGAAGGCATGGCAGGCGGGGTAGGCGGGGTAGGCGGAGGGTACGGGTGGCGACGACCAACAGCGGTCGATGCGATCAGGGCTGGACCTTTTGGTGGTTGAACACGAGATCGTCGAGGGCCACCGCCGGCGCGACGTAGCCGGAGTGGTGAGGCACGGGCAGTTCATCGTCGATCTTGCCGACGCCGCCCTTCTGCTTCGCGATTCGCTGGCCGAGGATCTTGTCCTGAATCCGCATCAGACCCTCGAGAAGGCTTTCGGGCCGCGGCGGGCAGCCGGGCACGTAAACGTCGACTGGCACGACGAGATCGACGCCCTTGACGACGTGATAGCCCCACTTGAAGTACGGGCCGCCGCCGGTCGTGCAGGCGCCCATCGCGATCACGTACTTCGGATCCGGCATCAGGTTGTAGAGCCGTCGGACGCGGCTGGCCATTTTGTAGGTCACCGTGCCGGCGACGATCATCAGGTCGGCCTGCCGCGGCGTGGCGCGAAAGGCACCGGCGCCGAAGCGGTCCATGTCGTAACGGCCGGCGCCGGCGGCCATCATCTCGATGGCGCAGCATGCCAGGCCGAACGTCATCGGCCAGATGCTCGACTGCCGGGCCCAGTTGATCGCCTGCTCGACCGTGGTGAGGACGAGGTTTTCCTCGAAGCGGCCCTCGATCCAGGGCTTGCTGAGACTGGCATCGGTTGCGGGCACTGTCATGAGAGGCTCTCCGGAGCAGTCGAAAGGACGGGAAACCGACCGGCATTCGATGATGGAACCGGCTTTCTTTCAAGCCCTTGGGGCGGATCGCCCTCGGCGTCCGACGCCGCCGTGAACCGGCAGCACGGGGCACCATCAAGGCGGCATTCTGAGAGTTGCACCGCCGTGCCCACGAGATCCTGGATCATCAGCCGTTCGGCGGCACAGATCGCCCGATCCTGCTCCGCGAGGTCGGGGTAGGGACAGGAATAGCTCGTCAGGACCGGCAGGGCGCCATGCTCGACGGAGCAGGCGACGTTACGATCGGCGAATACGGCAGCCACATCGGCAAGCCGATCAGCCGGTGTTTTGCCGGTCACGCGGTCGCGGTACACATCCGCCAAGGCACCGGCGATCCGGTTGAGAAGGCCCCGCCGCACGGTATCGTCCGTCACCGAGCGAACTTCCTTCCAGAGCACCATCGCCAGGTCGCGGAAGTTGTCGCCCCCCAGCCGTCGGCCGGTGGCCGTGAGGCTGTAGGCGTGTGATGGCCGGCCGCGGGGCTTGGCCACCGTCCTCCGCTCAACCATGCCAGCCTGCATGAGCCGATCCAGCCGCTGACGAACCGCCGTGGCCGTCACGCCGAGATGATCGGCCAACTCGCCGATGCCCAGCGACTTGTCTCCCCGCAGCAGGTCCACGACCGCCGCATCTGAATCTCGAAATTCTCTCGGAGAGACGTTCATACTCTACATTTTTATGCTGGAAAGCATTTTCGACAACCACCCATGCGAAAAGTTTATCGGTAACCTGGAGTCGCGGTTCTAGACTTTGATGAAACGCGTGCATTTCGCGCTTTCCCGGAGGATTCGGTGAACTCGTCTCAGCAGCGGCCTCGGCCCCCCGTGACGGACAGTGGCTGGTTCTGGGCCGGACTGTTCTCGTTGATGGCTCTGGTGGGCATGGCGGCCATCCGCGAAAAGTTCGACGTCAGGCAACGGCAGGTCGAGGGACGTTTTCTCGGACGTCAGCAGGCGGCCAACGAGCGGCAGCGGCGGGCGGCGGGACTACCGGAGATCGATCTGGCAGAGTCGGCCCGCGACCGCAGCGAGGTCGCTCCCGCGCGAATCGTGCCGCTCTGGACGCTCGTCGCGCTGGCCGCCGCAGCAGCCGTCGGATCGTTTGTCATGCTCGCCCGGGAACGCCGCGGCGGCCCGCCGTCGTGATGTACTCCCTCAGCCGATGACGGACCGTCTCCTGGCGCGGTAGTCCCAGACCACGAACCGCTCCAGTTCCTTGCCCGCGGTGAAGAATACCCTGCCGCCGGCCGCCTCCGCGAGCCGATACGCGAACTGGATGTCCGCCCGCGACTGCGACCAGCCCGAGAGGAGGAACACGTTCACGATGATCCCCTCGCGGCGACAGAGTTCGGCCTCCCGCATCGTGGCTTCCTCCGTCCGGCGGTGGGGCGGGTAGAGCAGGTAAAGCTGGCTTCCCTCGAAGTGCGCCGTCGGGAGCCCATCGGTGATCAGGATCACCTGCTTGTTGGGCGTGTCCTGCCGTGCGAGATGCTGCCGCGAGAGCGACAGAGCATGCTGGATGTTGGTGAAGTGGGGAGGCACATCCGACTCGGAGATCACCGGATCGGCCATGTCGGCCCGCAGGCGGACAACCGAGTCGAACACCGTTACAGGCTTGGGCATCAGTGAGACGATCTCGCCCGGCGACCGCGGCTTCGCAAACGACGCCATCTCGATGAACTGAACGTAGTCGCCCGGATACTCCCGGAGCACGAGCCCCTGGAGCGCCAGCGCCATCCGCTTCACGCTCACGTGCAGCCCGCCGTAGCGCATCGAGCCGCTCATATCCATCACCACCGTGGTCGCGCACTTCGGCGTGTTTCGCGTGCGATGCACCTCGATGTCGCGGGGGTCGAGCCGCAGCGGGCGGGCCGCACCGGGTGACTCCCCCGCCTGCCGCAGCATCGCGTTGACGAGCGACCCGGGAATGTCCATGTGGGCCACCGAGTCGCCAAACTCGTAGGGCCGCGTCGGCACCGTCTCGACAGCGCCCTCTCCCTGGACATCTCCCTGGTGGCGGCCGGTCCGCGATGGATCGAGGTCGGCGAAGATCCGCTCCAGCAACTTCCCCTGAAACAGCCGCAGCGCCTGCGGCGTCAGTTCGTAGCCGCGTTTGGTCTTCTGGAGCCCCTGCTCGGCGGCCAGCCGTTCGACCGCCTCCTGAATCTGCCGCCGCAGCAGATCGAGTTCATCCCTCTCGCCCTGCTCGAGATACTCGCCCAGCGCCTCCATGTCGATCAGCGCCACCTTGGCGGTCTTCATCGCCTCCTCGATCTGTCGCAGCAGCTCCTCGATCTCTTCCAGCCGCTCCTTCACCTCGAGGGCCTCGGGCACGGCGAGCTTTTCCCGGCCGGTGAACGTCCACCGCGCGGCGAGTTCGTCGACTTGATAGACCTCCCCCAGAACCTCGATCAGCCCCGCCAGCTGCCCGGCAAACGGCGATTGGTCGTCGTCCTGCGCATACCAGAGCCTCTCCAGCGAACGGATCTGCTCCTCGCGCACCGCCTTCGCGAAGCCCTCGCGCGACTTCGCCGGCGGCTGTGCCCGCTGGGCCGCGTCGCGAAACCGCTGCCGTGCCCGCTTCCGCACCGCGTCGGTCTCGTAGGTTTCGAGGATCTTCCGCCGCGCCTCCTCGAGCCGCCGCCGAATCGATTCGAGCGACGGCCCGAGTCCGCGAATCTGCTCGGGCGACAGCACGATCGCGTCGGCGAGTTGCTCCTCGGTCAGTTCGGAACTGTCGCCGAACTCGAGGAGGTGCTCCATCGCGGGCGTGACGAGGTCGATCTCCGGCGGCCGCGGTGGCGGAATCCGCGCCGGGTCGTACCGCTGGTACGTGTGAACGATCCCGCCGAGCGTGTCGCGTGTGGGCACTAGCGAAACCCTCCCGTGTCGTAGACCGTGCGGCCGTGCGACTGAAGGCGGCTGATCCGCTCGGTGGCATAGAGGCCGGCCAGGACAAACTCGATGCAACTGGCGCGCACCGCCGGATCCCGCGCGGCGTTCACCTCGAAGGCCTTCTGCCAGACGGCCGGCACGTCCGCGACAATGGTTTCGTAGGCCGCGCTCGGCACCATGTCGCCCACCTCGACCTTCGCCCCCTGGCGGAAGGCAGCCGCGATCTCGGCCAGGCCGTGTTCCTCGACGTATTCCTCGAATACGGTCGTGATCGCCTCGGCCACCACAGCCTCGAGCACCTGCCGCTCGGTCATCTGGTGGCTCCCCATCAGGTCGAGTTCGAGCTTGCCGAGGCTCGAGGTGGCGAGATGCCCCAGATCGCTGATTCGCGGCACCGCCGGCTGTTCGCTGAGACGGACCGCCCGCTGGCGGGCGCTTGCCACCAGCGTTTCGCAGTTGGCGATCGAGAACCGTGCGCTCACGCCCGACTGCTGGTCGATGAACTTGCTCTTCCGCGCCGCGATCGTGATCTGCTCGAGCACCTGCTTCATGAAGTGGGGCACGACCACGGGCCACTCGCCGCCGAGGTCGATGCCCGCCTCCTGCTCGGCCACCTGGATGCCGAGTTCCCGGTCCTGTGGGTAGTGGGTGTGGATCACGGCGCCGATCCGGTCCTTGAGCTGGGGGATCACCTTGCCGGAACGGTTGTAGGTGGACGGGTTCGCCGAGAAGAGGAGCATCACGTCGATGTCGAACTTCACGGGATACCCACGGATCTGGACGTCGCGCTCTTCGAGGATGTTGAACATCCCCACCTGCACGAGCTCATCGAGTTCGGGCAGTTCGTTCATCGCGAAGATGCCGCGGTGCATCCGCGGTATCAGGCCGAGGTGGAGCGCCTCCTCACTCGACATGCTCGTGCCGCCGGCGAGCTTCGCCGGGTCGATCTCGCCGATGATGTCGGCGAACTTCGTGCCGGGGGCCAGCCGCTCGGCATACCGCTCTGCCCGGGGCCACCAGGCGATCGGCACGTCGGCTGGATCCCGTGAGGCCACGAGCCGGCGGCCGGCCGACGTGATCGGGGCGAAGGGGTCGTCGTGGAGCGGAATCGCGGGATCGTCGAGGTACGGAAGATGCTCATCGAGAAACCGCACCAACAGCCGCATCAGCCGACTCTTGGCCTGCCCCTTCTCGCCGAGGAAGAGCATGTCGTGCCCCGCGATCAGGGAGATGCTGATCTCGGGGATCACCGTGTCGTCGTAGCCGACAATGCCGGGAAAGAGTTCGTCGCCGTTTCGCAGCATCCGCAGGAAGTTCTCACGAACCTCGTCCTTCACGCTGCGGCTCTTCCAGCCACTGGCCTTCAGTTCGGCGAGATTGGAAGGCAATCGGGTGCTGCTCATGGGGCGAATCTCCTAGTTGACAGCCATTGTAGGCCGGGCGATCCACGCGGCCTATCAGTTGGTGCGTCATAGGGTGCGTTACAGGGTGCGCCAGAGGGATGGCATGCGCCGCAGCCGGCCGGTGACATGCTCGAAGCCGGCGGCATGTGCGAGTTCACTGCTCCTGCGGAATACCGGCGTCCGGCGTCCGCACATGTCACCGGGCTTCTGCGCGTGCCCCCGATCCGGCTGCTACCCCCTTCATGGAATCACATCGGAGGGACGACGCTGCGAGGGGCTGCCCATGCCCAGGAGCCGGCGTTGGTTTCTCCGCGAAGCCAGGATGGCGAAGCGGAGAAAGCATCGAGCGAGC